>CAIVHI010000498.1 GCA_903905685.1 uncultured Bacteroidota bacterium
CTGAGTACGGGTACACAGGGCTTGTGTCATGGCGCATCGGTATATATGCACGTTATGACTTCTGCATCCGGATTGTCTTACCAGTGGTACGACAATGCCAGCGCTATCGCAGGTGCAACGAGCTATAACTATTTTGCGTCTACATCGGGCAGTTATGGAGTTGAAGTGGCCAATAGCGTGTGCACGGAATGGCTCACCGGTCCGGTGGTTACGCCATCGTCCACGCCGTCCGTATCGTTCACCGCTCCCGATATCCTGTACACAGGTTCTTACCTAACTTACCAGTGGATGTTCAATGGGGCATTGATACCCGGTGCAAACAGCAGCGTTTATCTGGCCACTCACAATGGAAGTTACAACGTGATTGTTACCGATGGCGGTGGTTGCACCGATACATCGGCGAACTTCGTTGTCAACGATATTTCCAACGGCGTAAAGAGCATTTCTTCAAACTCCAACGTCTCCATCTATCCTAATCCTGCCACCACTACGTTGCACATCGATGCACCATTCGACGTGAATGTGGAGATTTGGGGTATGGATGGCAAGTTGCTCATGGGTGGCGCCGCAGTGAAGGAAGTTTCATTGGAAGGGCTTTCATCGGGAGTCTATATGATTCGAGTGTTTGACGCTCAAGGCGTATTGATTCAAACCGATAAATTCACAGTAATCAAGTAATAGTAAAGAATATTATTGTTAAAAACGGTGACGGGTTCAATAGCCCGTCACCGTTTTCATTTAGGTGACTTCATGAATATGCTAATTCATTGAAACCGGGTTACTAAGTGCCGCTTGGGCGGGTTTTTAATTCAAATGTATTGCATATTTTAATGGTTATTTAGGTTCCCCTGAAATCGTTTGTAGGCAAAGACTTTCGATGGGCAGACAAGCTTACTCTAAAAACTCCTTTTACGTTGCGTGGATTGTTCGTATTTGTATTAACCGATGGCTAAATATTTTTCTCCGATTGGCAGAGTGTAAGGGAAATGTAGAATTTTTGTAAAAAAACCGTCCAGAGAAAAATTATTTTTTGAACAATTGTCCTAATTTAGTACCCAAATTCGCATTTCAAATCGAATATTAAATAATATAATATTATGAGACAAGGTTTACAAGGCCGTTTAATTGGTTGTTTCCTTTCGTTGATGATGTTGTGTCTGTCGTTTCAGGGGCGGGCGAACCACATCAATGGGATAGATCTTGGGTATACCCATGTGAGTGGCAATACCTACCAAGTTACGCTTACCGTGTATGGCAACTGTGGGTCGGGCACCTTCGGCTCGTTGGCCACTGCTGTGCCTGTTATTTGTATTTACAACGGGAATACGTACGATACCAGCATCAATTTGGCGTTGTCGGGTCCCGGCGTTAACGTTTCCAATGTTTGTCCGCGCGATACCGATTCTACTACCTGCACGAGCACGACCTATGCAATTGCGGGTACGAAGCGTTACATCTATACCGGTACGGTTACGTTGCCTACCACGTCTCAATATTGGAGGTTTATGTTCAACGGTGCTATGGGAGCTACCCCTGCAGGTCGCGTTACGACTACCAACCTTTCGGGTGCCATTACGACCATTTATCTATGCGACACTTTGAACAACCTTACCGTGTCCCATTCCAGCCCTTCACTTACCGTAATACCTTCGCCATATTATTGTTTGAATAATTCGGACAATTACAATCCTGGCGGTGTTGACCCCGACGGCGACAGCTTGGTTTACTCGTTGACCAATGCGCGTACAGTTGCCGGCACTGCATGTGCTGGTACGGTGACCAATGTGACCTATGCCGGAACGTATACTGCTACCGCACCGATGAGTGCAAGTTCATTCGTGTTCAATACCGGGAGCGGTGCCATTGCATTCACACCGAGCCTGAATGGGACATACTGTGTCGTGTACAACATCCGTAAATACAATGGGGCCACGGTTGTGGGTACCTGCCAACGTGAGCTTTATATTGCCGTTCAGACCTGTACGGTAGCACCGCCTACAGGTGCAATAACTGCAGCAACTGCCGGTACGATTGTAGATAGCGTTCAATATAGTGTGTGTCAAAACACAGGCGCCTATTCATTTACCATAACAACTTCCGAACCGGATACCTTCAACACAATTTCCATTACACCTATCGGCGTTCCTGCTTGGGCTACCTTGTCCATTGTCAATAATGGTACAGCACACCCAATAGTGACATTCTCGTCGAATTCCACTCTTGTGGCTCCCGGTACCTATAACTTTTCATTGCAGTATTTGGACAACAACTGCCCGATCTCGGGAAGTAACGTTATTGCTTACTATGTCACCATCGCTGCTCCACCTGCAGTTATCACCTTTCCCAAAGACAGTGTTTGCGTAGGGTCGACAATTACCTATTCCGATGCCACTACCGGAGGTACTTGGTCGAGCACATCAACCGCGTTGGCTACGATAGGCTCAACAACCGGTATCATCACGGGCGTTGCTGCGGGTCTCGATACCATAAAGTATACTACAAGTTCGGGCGGTTGCTACCGCGACACGGTTCTTCACGTGATGCCCGTTCCGAAAGCCATTACGGGTACACTTACGGCATGTGTGGGGTCCACCACAACTTTGGCCGACTCCACTGCGGGCGGTACTTGGGTAAGTGGGACAACTACTGTTGCTACGGTGGGAGCTGCTACCGGTATTGTAACCGGCGTAGCTACAGGTACCACTACCATTGATTACATATTACCGGCAGGCGGATGTTTTGCCTCGGTAGTCGTAACGATAAATGCCGTTCCAGGCCCCATTACTTCGGCGGCGTCTACGGTTTGCGTAGGCAGTACCCTTTCATTGACCGATGCAACACCCGGAGGTACATGGACAAGCAACAACACAGGTCTTGCAACAGTTGGTGCAGCTACGGGTGTTGTTACCGGTGTGGCTGCGGGCACCGATACCATCAGTTATACGTCAGGGTCGGGCTGTGCGGTTGGTAAGGCTATCGTTGTGAATGCATTGCCTTCCGCGATTACGGGAACGCCCTCCATTTGCTTAGGGGGTACAACCTCTTTGTCTGATGCCACCGCCGGTGGGGCATGGTCAAGTTCGAACACTGCGGTAGCGACCGTTGCCGCAGGTGTCGTTACGGGTGCCGGCATTGGGACCGCAACCATTTCCTACACCAAGGGTGGCTGCTCGTCTACCATAATAGTTACAGTAAATACAGCCCCCACAGCAATTACCGGCACCCTGACCGTTTGTAACGGAGCAACCACCTCGCTTAATGATGCGGTTTCAGGCGGTATCTGGACGAGTAAGAACACTGCCGTTGCCACGGTTGTTTCAGGAGCAGTTACCGGCGTCAGCGTAGGTACCGATACCATTTCCTATGCAGTTGGAACATGCGCTGTCTTTGCCGTTGTTACGGTGAACCCGCAACCTACTGCAATCGGCGGGCGTCTCTCTATTTGCAACCTTACGTTAGATACCTTGACAAATACTATTGCCGGCGGTACTTGGACGAGTGCCACACCGGCAGTTGCCACTATAGTACCCACAACAGGTATCGTCAATAGCCTTTCTGTTGGTACGACTTTGATTTCCTATACGGTTGGAACCTGTTTTGCTACGGCAACATTGACCGTCACCGCACTTCCAAATGCCGGTGCCATAACCGGGATAGACAGCTTGTGTGTCGGTTCTTCCACTACGCTATCCGATGTCGTATTGGGTGGTACTTGGTCGAGTGCGACTACCGCCGTGGCGACCGTTCCCACTACAGTCGGTATTGTAACCGGCGTGACCGCAGGTCTTGACAGTGTACTTTATACCGTAACGAATTCTTGTGGTACGGCAACCGTTGCGGTACAGGTGACCGTGAACCCTGCTGCCTCATCGGGTGCCATTTCGGGTACCAACGTTATCTGCATAGGCGGGATTTCTACATTGTCTGAAACGGTTGCGGGTGGAACATGGTCTGCGTCTAACGGCGATGCTACCGTTGTAGGTGGCGTAGTTACCGGTGTTGCTGCCGGCGTCGATATCATTTCCTACCAATATGTAAATAGCTGCGGTACTTCTACAGCTACCTATCCGGTTACTGTGAATTCCGCAGCAGCTGCAGCTGCAATAGCCGGCCCGGCTACAATTTGTGCGGGTTCTTTCGCAGTATATTCCGATGTGGTGTCAGGTGGTACTTGGGGCATGAGCAATGCAAATGCCACGGTGACTGCCCTCACAGGTATTGTTACGGGTGTGACCGGTGGCTTGGATACAGTGCTGTATTCCGTCACCAATGCATGCGGCACGGCAACGGCCACCAAGCCCATCACCATTTCAGCATTGCCACTCTCTTCTCCGGTAACAGGCCCTACAAATGTTTGCGTTTCTTCGTCCATCACCCTCTCCGATGCACTCTCGGGCGGTACTTGGCACGCAACCAATGCAACTGCCACTGTTGGCGCAGCTACCGGTATCGTGGCCGGTGTTTCGGGTGGGTTGGATACCATTTATTACAGTATGTCGAATAGTTGTGGAACGACCAATGATTCTCTTGTAGTTACAGTCAATCCACTTCCCAATCCGGGTACCATAACGGGTTCATCGGTAGTGTGTCTCGGGTCTTCTATCACACTTACAGATCCTGCAGTGGGTGGTAATTTTACTGCAAGTAACGGTAACGCTACTATAGGTGCAACAACCGGAATCGTGACGGCCAACTTTGTTGGTGTAGATACCATCACTTATACCGTCATCAATGTTTGCGGTACCGCAAATACAGATAAAATCATCACCATCAGCCCAACTGTATCTTCAGGTTCTATTTCCGGTGTGGGCACTGTCTGTGTCGCCTCAACTACCACTTTGACCAACTCTGTTTCCGGCGGATCTTGGACGGCGACCAATGGCAATGCAACTGTAGGTGCCGCAAGCGGCATAGTTACCGGTGTAATGGCAGGGTTGGATACCATCAATTACAACATCATTACCGTTTGTGGTACGGCTACCAATTCTACAGTTGTGACTGTTAATCCTTTGCCTTCATCAGGCACCATTTCCGGAGCGTCTACGGTTTGCGTAGGTTCATTGGCCACACTGACGGGCAGTATGGCGGGCGGAACATGGGCTATGACCAACGGTAGGGCCACCATAGGTGCAACCACTGGCGTTGTTATTGGAGTGGCTGCAGGTATGGATACCGTAAAATATACGGTTACCAATATGTGTGGCACTGCAACCGTCACTACGACCATTACTGTAAATCCTTACCCAACAGCGGGAGTCATTTCGGGTCCTTCGGTTGTGTGCCCTGGCGCAAGCATCACCCTTACAGAGACCGTTCCGGGCGGTACATGGAGCAGTGGCAATGCCAATGCGACCGTAACGGCATCGGGTGGCATCGTTACGGGTGTTACAGGTGGTACCGATACCATTTCCTATACTGTTTCCAATAGTTGCGGCTCGGTTGGTACTTATCAATTCATGACCATTACTCCGGCACCTAATCCCGGCGTGATTTCTGGACCATCGTCGGTATGTCTTGGTTCCAATATTACGCTCACGGAAACGGTATCAGGTGGAACATGGAGCAGTGTTTCTCCGTCGATTGCCTCAGTTTCAGCAGGAACGGTAACTGGTCTCGCGGCCGGGGTTGACACCATTAAGTATTCTGTGACTAATGTTTGCGGTACGCTGTCGGCATCGTACCCTGTTACTGTGGTAACCTTCCCAACAGCCGGTACTATTTCAGGTCCTAATGCAGTGTGCGTAGGGTCCGACATTACGCTGTTGGATGGTATCTCGGGTGGTACATGGTCTGCAAGCAATGGCACTGCAACGATCGTTGCACCAGGTGTTGTTGGCGGTGTAGTCATCGGAATCGATACCATAGTATACAACGTTACCAATGCATGCGGTTCTGCAAATACATCAACGGTAGTTACGGTCAATCCAACTCCGGTTGTAGCAGCAATTTCGGGTGCTTCCATAATTTGTGTGGGTTCGTCCACTTCATTGACTGATGCCACGACAGGTGGTACCTGGAGCAGCAGTACTTCTTCTGTTGCGACTGTAGGCTTGTCTTCAGGTGTAGTTTCGGGAGTTGCTACGGGTACTTCAACGATTACTTATTCGGTTACCAACTCGTTCGGCTGTTCGGGTACCGCCACCCAACTGGAGACCGTCTCTGTTGGTTCAACGGTTCCTGCAATTACCGGTACACCATCAGAATGCGTATATGGCTTCACAACTTTGTCTGATGCATTGAGCGGCGGTACTTGGTCCAGCAGCGACAATACGATTGCCACGGTGAGTGGTGGTACGGTTTCGGGTGTTGCGGCAGGTGTTGTAACTATTACCTATGCGGTGACCAGTGGTTGCGGCACATCTTACGCAACCGTTAGCAATACGGTTAATCCGCTCCCTATCGTTAATGCCATCATGGGTACATTCTCCGGTTGTCCGGGTATGCCCAACACCTTGACTGATGCTACTCCAACGGGTACCTGGACCAGCAGCAATACTGCTATAGCCGCGGTTGGTGCTTCTACGGGTGTAGTAACCGGCGTTGCTCCAGGCAATGCGGTGATCAACTATATCGTTACCAACTCGTTTGGCTGTACAACGGCTGTAAGTGCGAGCTACACCGTGAATCCTGCTCCTTCCGTTGCAGCCATTACCGGTACTACCGATGAATGTTTGGAAGGCTTCTCGAACTTGGCCGATGCAACCGTAGGTGGTACATGGTCGTCAAGTGACACGGTTATTGCTACGGTTTCAACTTCAGGTAAGGTAACCGGTATGACGGGCGGTATCGTCACAATTTCCTATTCCATATCGAATGGTTACGGTTGTGTAGGTGCTGCTACGGTACAGGATACCGTATTCACACCTCCATCCCCATCTCCAATTACCGGTACGACTACAATTTGTGCAGGTACCTCTTCAACATTGAGTGATGCAACATTGTATGGTTATTGGAGCAGCAGCAATACCACGGTGGCAAGTATCGGTTATGCAAGCGGCGTAGCTACTGGTGTCGGTTCGGGTACGTCCACCATTTGGTACGTTGTATCGAATGTATGTGGATCGGTTATAGATTCGGTTACGATGACTGTTGAAGCGGCTCCAACCGTTGCGCCAATAACAGGTGCAACGACCACGGTATGTGCAGGTACTTCCACATCGGTTAGTGATGCTACACCCGGTGGTATTTGGAGTGTAAGCGATACTTCTATTGCAACCATCAACAGCGCTACTGGTGTAATTACCGGCATTGCTGCAGGTTCGGTAAACGTTACATATACGGTGACCAACTCCTTGGGCTGTGCCGGGTTCGCTACTTATACGGTTACTTTCGGAAGCTCTATCGGTTCTAGCTTCATTACGCCATCAAGTGCAACGCTTTGCCAAGGTCACAGCGCGGTACTGAACGTGATTACGTCTGGCACAGGCTTGAGCTACCAATGGTACAGAAACGGTGTTGCAATAGCAGGGGCAACCTCTTACAGTTATACCGCAGGTTCTATCGGCACATACAGTGCAGTGGTTGGCAACGGTATCTGTACGGAAACCCTTACCGGTGTAACGGTATCTCCTGCTCCAATGGCCGTTATTGGGTTTACCGCACCTCATGAATTGTATACCGGTTCGTTCGCAACCTATCAATGGTTCCTTAACGGTACACCAATTGCTGGAGCCAATTCGAGCATCTACAATGAGACAACACCCGGTACCTACGTAGTTGTCGTTACCGACGCGAATGGTTGCACCGATACATCAGGAACCTACGTGGTTACGACAGGTACCGGTGTTGCCAACGTGAACGGCTTAGGTAATGCCATCCGCATGTATCCCAATCCGGTATCAACTGCTCTGTATATCGATGCGCCCATCAATGTGAACGTCCGTGTCATGAGTCCAGACGGCAAGTTGCTCATTGAGCAATCCAATGCCAAAACACTGGATGTTTCATCGCTTCCCGGTGGAATGTATTTGATCAATGTTTATGACGAAAACGACCTCCTGATCAAGACAGGTAAGTTTGTCAAGATGTAATCCTTAAGTTTGTTTGTTGTTATGGCGGGGCATCCTATTACGGGTGCCCCGCCTTTTTATTGTAGATGGTCATTGGGGGAACTACAAATTTGTTTCGCGAATTGGGATTGCCGAATGGCCCGTAATCCGTACATTCATGATTCAAACTGTTCGAGATGGACTTGAAAGGAAAGACAGCATTCATTACCGGCGCGAGCCGGGGTATTGGTGAGGCAATAGCGCACAAATTGGCTGCGGCAGGGGCGAATGTTGCGGTGGTTGCAAAATCGGTGGTTGAGGACCCCCGGTTGGGTGGTACCGTTCATTCTGTTGTGGAAGCTATCGAAAAAAATGGAGTTCGTGCCTTGGCAGTTCCCTGCGACATTCGTGATGAAGAACAGATTATACTCGCCGTTCAGCAAACGATATCCGCTTTTGGCGGGATCGATATACTGGTCAACAATGCTTCGGCGATTATGTTGGCGGGCACAGAGCAAATGGAAACGAAGCGCTTCGATTTGATTCACGATATCAATGTTAGGGGCACATTTCTAGTAACCAAGCACTGTTTACCTTACCTCAAGAAGAGCTCCAACCCACATATCCTGACGCTGTCGCCCCCACTCAATCTGAGTCCGAAATGGATGGCTCCATTCATAGGGTATACTATGAGCAAATTCAATATGAGTATGATGACGTTGGCATGGGCTGCCGAATTCAAGCGAATGGGCATAGCTGCCAATTCGTTATGGCCTGTGACCACCATTGCTACCGCTGCCGTGAAGAACCTGCTGGGGGGTGCAGAAATGGCGGACAAGAGCCGCAAGCCGGAGATTGTGGCAGACGCAGCAGGATGGATATTGACGCAACCTTCGGCAACTTGTACGGGCAACCTGTTTCTGGATGAAGCCGTGTTGGCTATGGCTGGCATTTCCGATTTGGACGCCTATAGTGCCACCCCCGGTGCAATATTGCAAAAGGATATTTATGTGGATTGATTTTTGGGATTGAGTATTATTTATGTGTAGGCGTGATGCGGCTTGAGACGAATTATTTAACTTTGCGTTATGCGGAAAAATTTACCGGTTATTCTGATTACCAATGACGATGGCATTACTTCGCCCGGCATACGTGCCCTTGTGGAGGCCGTTAAGGATTTGGGCCAAGTTATTGTCGTGGCTCCAGATAGTCCGCAGTCGGGTATGGGACATGCCATTACGATTGGCACGCCTTTACGGCTCGATCGGGTTGAGGTTTTCCCCGGGGTTGAGTCTTGGCAGTGCAGCGGCACGCCTGCCGACTGTGTAAAGTTGGCCCACGATAAAATCCTTCATGCCAAGCCCGATATCTGCCTCAGCGGAATCAATCATGGTGCCAACCATAGTATCAACGTTATTTACTCCGGAACGATGAGTGCGGCTATGGAGGCAGCCATCGAAGGCGTACCTTCTATTGGTTTTTCAAGTCTGGATTACAAGTTCGATGCAGACTTTACGGTTGCGAAAACTGTTGTACATGAATTGGCCAGCCGGATGCTCGCCAAGGAGATGCCGGAGCACATCTTGCTTAATGTCAATATACCGGTATGTACACCCGAGGACTTCAAAGGCATGAAGATTTGTAGGCAGGCATATGCCAAGTGGGAGGAGGATTTCGACCGTCGTACCGACCCGAGAGGAAAAGACTACTATTGGATGGTTGGCAAGTTTGTAAATATGGACAAGGGTACGGAAACCGATGTGGAGGCACTAAACCAAGGATATGCATCTGTAGTTCCAATCAAGATAGATTTTACCGATATGAAGATGCGCGACTGGCTTCGCGAGGAGTGGAGCGATATGTCATAGTTATGGGCTTTTCTTCAACGGCGTAGCCATTGCTCCAATATGTTTTCCGTTAAAGTATTGTATTCCGGCTCCATCTCGGCAATCCCGTTGTGTATGCCCAATAGCATGGGGAACCGGCCGTGGGTGTAATTCATGAAATCTTGGGCAGCAAGTCGGGAATAGGGGAGGTTTTGCGCCTGAGTTTCTTTCCAAAATTGCGTCAAGTCGCTTTCGGTGCCGCCAATGACCAAGAAGAATGGGAGGGCAGTATCGCGAGTTTTCATGATTTGCATTTTCCGTGCCGCCATCCTGCAATGGCTGCAATTGGGATTCAGGAAGGCCAAGATATGGTGACCCGAATCTAGACGTACTACGGGCGTGACTTTGTTTTGCGCTGAATAGAGTGGGTTCAAGTCTATAGGCCTTGGATAGTTTGGATTTGCAATGGGTTGTGTAGCAGCTAGTGGTATAATGATAATTGGCAATACGGCGGAGACCAAAAAGCCACTTCCAATTGCTACTTTACTGAAGCGGAAATGCCAACCCTTCCCGTATTTGGAGACCGGTACCAGTGCGCTAATAATCAAAGCATTCTTTATCAAAGAGTTAGTAGGGCTGATAAATACCGAATCGCCAAAACATTGGCAATTGGCGGTGTTACCGAAGCGCACCAATAAGTAAATAACATATCCGGACAATGAAATGGTGCCAAGCATCGCAATTTTGGGGACGATGTTGTTTTTGCCGAGTATGGAGCAAGCGAGTAATAAGCCCGTCCCGATTTCCAAGCCAGGCAATGCGCGTGCGACAATTGCGGCCGTGGTCCATCCCAAATGCGCATAGGCCGCCAAAGCCATTTCGAAGCTTTCCTCTGAGCAGAGCTTTAGAATGCCCGCCAAAATGAAAATAAGTCCTACAGCAATGGAAATTGCGGTCACGCCAATGCTTCGGTGGGTGGTTTTAAGCAACATTTCAACTCAAATATAGCTGTTTGCCGCCCATTATTGCTTGCGGCGCAATTGGCAAGGGGGCTATCGCAAGTTCATTCCAATTGAACCTTAAGCGAGCATTCTTCTCCATTTACCAACAAAGGCGTCTACGCATCGTTCAAAATTACTAATTAACTATGCGTGAAATATTCAAAACACATTTTTTCATTCGCTCCCCTAACTCAGCTCCCGCACTCAAGCAAATGATCTGCCCAAAACAGGCGACCCGCACTCGTACCAGCACAACAAACACAAAATCCGCTCCACATATCCCGCTCCCGCTCTCAAGCGAAGCGCAGCTACATTTTGTCCGGCATAGCTATCCCCAATAATTTGAAGGCATTGCGCAACACCATTGCCGTCATTACGGCCATCATGAGGCGCAACTGCTTCTTTTCTTCATTTTCGGCTTTGGAGATGCTGTGGGCATCGTAGAAGGTGTTGAAGAGTTGGGCGAGGCCGAAGGTGTAGTTGCAGACTGTGGATGGGTTGTACTCGTCGGCGGCTTCGTGGAGGATGCCGGGATACTGCTCCAACAACTGTATCATTTTTTGTTCCAACGGCTCCAAGGGTAGGGTAGCTGTATAGCCGGCGAAGGTGCCAGCGGGCGGCTCTTTGCCGAGCCCCTCCTTGCGGAGGATGGAGCAGATGCGGGCATGGGCATATTGCACAAAGGTGGCCGTAAACCCATGCAGGTCTATAGACTCCTTGGGGTCGAATATCATTTTCTTCTTAGGGTCCACACGCAACAGATAGAACTTCAGGGCACCCAACCCAATGGTTTCATACAGCCGCGAGAGCTCGCCTTCGGTAAAGCCCAACGTTTTGCCCGACTCTTCGGTTTGGGCCTTGGCCATCGCAATCATTTCATCAATCATGTCGTCGGCATCCACCACCGTGCCCTCTCGGCTCTTCATGCGGCCGGTGGGTAGCTCCACCATGCCGTAAGACAGGTGGTAGATACCGTCTGCGCAAGGCTCACCCAAGCGTTTCAAGATGAACCTCAACACGCTGATGTGGTAATTCTGCTCGTCGGCAATTACATACACCGACTTATCTAAATGGAATTCCTCATATTTCAACTTGGCCGTGCCCAAGTCCTGGGTAATGTATACCGAAGTGCCGTCGCCGCGCAGCAGCAGTTTTTCGTCTAGCCCGTCGGGTTGCAGGTCTATCCACACCGAGCCGTTTTCTTTTTTGAACAGCAGGCCCTTGGCCAAACCTTCCTCCACAATGCGTTTGCCCAACAGGTAGGTATCACTTTCGTAATACATTTTGTCGAACGTCACCCCCAGCCGATTGTAAGTCACATCGAAACCCTGATACACCCAGCCGTTCATGGTCTGCCACAAGTGGCGCACCTCGGGGTCACCCATTTCCCACAGGCGCAGCATCTCCTGTGCTTCCTTCATGATGGGGGCCTCCCGCTCGGCCGTTTTGTCGTCCATACCTTCGGCCATCAATGCGGCAACCTCGGCTTTGTAGGCATCATTGAACTTCACATAGTAATAGCCCACCAAGTGGTCGCCCTTGATGCCGGTGCGCTCGGGCGTGGCACCATTACCATAGCGCTTCCAGGCTATCATAGACTTGCAGATGTGTATGCCGCGGTCGTTCACCAAGTTGGCCTTAATGACGGTATTGCCGGCCTCCTTCAGGATTTCGGACACTGCAGCCCCCAAGAAGTTGTTGCGCAGGTGGCCAAAGTGCAACGGCTTGTTGGTATTGGGGGACGAATACTCCACCATCACCCGCTGACCCGTATCCCCAAACCGGCCGAAGGTGGTATCGTTGAAGTGGCCGGTCAGGAAGGATGTCCAGAAATCATCGGAAATGGTGAGGTTTAAGAAACCCGAGACGACCTCGAACGAGGTGAACATGGCATCAGCCTTCAAAATGGCCTCGCCCCATTCCTTACCCAGCACATCGGGCTTCTTGCGCAGCAGTTTTACAAACGGGAAAACCACCACGGTATAATGCCCCTTGAATTCGGGCTTGGTGAGGTTTACCGCCACCATGGCATCATCTACGGCAATGTCGGGATAGAGGGCGATGATGGCGTTTTTTGCTGCAAGCCTAACCAATTGCGAGAGTATCATTACGTTTTAAGCTGTTTGCCGCAAATTTAACGCATAAAACGAACCTTGACCCGACAAACCCCCATTTTACTGTGGGGCAGTGGTTAGTGCAATGGATGTTGGTTGGTAATGGGTTTCGGCCTATTTTAGCGCACCAAATTCTACTTCAAATGAAACATGCATATATCTTCCCCGGCCAGGGAGCCCAATATTCGGGCATGGGCAAGTCGTTGTACGAGGGCAGTTCCATAGCCCGCGAATATTTTGAACAGGCCAACGAAATCCTCGGCTTCCGCATCACCGATGTCATGTTCAACGGCACAGACGAAGACCTGAAGAAAACAAGCGTCACCCAGCCGGCCATTTACCTGCATTCCATCATCTTGTTTGAAACCATGGCCGATTTGAAGCCCGACATGGTGGCGGGACACTCCTTGGGAGAGTATACCGCACTGGTAGCTGCCAAGGTACTATCGTTTGAGGACGGCCTACGGTTGCTCTCCAAGCGCGCCAACGCCATGTTCCGCGCCTGCGAGCTCGTGCCGTCCACTATGGCTGCCGTCTTGGGTATGGATGACGACAAGGTGGAAGCCATTTGTAGGGAAATTGAAGGCGAGGTAGTGGTTGCAGCAAACTACAACTGCCCGGGCCAATTGGTCATCAGTGGCTCGCACGAGGGCGTGCGCTTGGCAAGCGAAAAATTGAAGGCGGCGGGAGCAAAACGTACATTGTTGCTGCCGGTGGGCGGTGCCTTCCACTCCCCACTGATGGAGCCTGCACGCGAAGAACTTGCCGAAGCCATTCGCGCCACCACCTTCGGCACCGCATCGTGCCCCATCTACCAAAACGTGGATGCTCTACCCCATACCGACCCCGAGATCTTGAAAATCAACCTCATCAACCAAGTCACCGCGCCCGTGCGTTGGACGCAGAGCATCCGCCAAATGGAAGCCGACGGTGCCAACCACTTCACCGAAATTGGCCCCAAGAACCAGTTGCAAGGCTTGGTTAAGAAAATAGCCACTGCGGCGGAGATTGACGGGTTCAGTTGATTGGTTTGGCTTTATACCCCAGGACAAGCCGGACGGCACATTTACTGGCGTTGCTACTTCGATTGCGCCGCGCCCGTAAGGGCGAGCAGGTTACAAAATCAAGAAAGTCCATCTAGCCGGAATGCGGCCGCCCACCTCGGGACGGCCGCATTCCAATTTACGATACGTACAACCCGGTTGGGCGCATTTGGACCGATGCCGAAGGTATCGACCCTATCCCGAATCTACTATCAAATTAGACGACGGCGGAACGGACTCGGAAATGCGCTGGTCAAAGAAATACTTTTCTACGCTGCAGGCAGCATAAGAACCGGAGAGGCCGCACCACGTGGTACGGCCTCTCCGGTTCTTAATTCGCAAGCTTAGACTTACTTTATCTTTTTATACCTTGCCACAATCTCCGCCACATTGCTGCGCAGCAGGTATTCGGGATTGAGCTCTGTGAACAACTTCAACTTTTTGGGCGACAACTTCATGGCTTTCTCCAAGTTGATGAGGGCATCCTTACCCTTACCCATCTCCAACAAGGCGGCAGCCTGCAAAAAAGCGAAATCGCCTTTGTCGCCGCAATTTTGACGTGCCATTTCTATTTGCGTCAAAGCTTCCTCATACAGCCCTATTACGTGTAGGCCGCGAATAAGCGCTATCCACGTGCTCTTCGACGTAGGCTTCAGCCTTACTGCATTCAGGTAGCACACCAGTGCCTCATTCTGCACATTCATTTCCATAAGGCAGTGGCCTATCGCCATGCAGTAAGAAGCGTTTTCCTTATCTAGGTGCAGTGCGGTGGAGAACGATTTTACGGCCTTCTCCCATTGTTGCTCCCGTGCGTAGGTTTCGCCTATCTTGTAAAAAATGGTATCGTCGTCGGGGCTCAGGCGCGATGCCTTGCGGTAGTAGTAACGGGCTTTGGAATAGTCCTTTTTCTTTTCCCAGCAAAAGGCCATGGCCTCAAAAATCACGTCTTCGGGCTTGGCTATCTCTATGTGGCTTTCCAACATTTCCAAGGCCTTTTCATACTGTTTCAGGCGCATGAAGTCGTCGGCCATATTGCGATAGGCGAACTCGAATTTCTCGTCAATGGCTACGCAGTTCTGGTAGGCATCTACACTTTTTTCATACAGTTTGAGCCCCTGATATGCTGCGCCCAAGTTGAACCAAGCCAATGCGTTGAATGGGTCTTCGTCGGTGAGGGCAATATGGAGCGCGACGCTTTCGTCGAGTCGGTTGGTGAAATCGGCCCAAAAACAGATTTTCTGGAGGGCTTCTTCGCTTTTTCGGTCAATTTCTATCACCCGCTTCAACGTATCAAATACGGTATTGAAATCTTCGTTTTCGTCATATACATCGGCCAATTCGAGCAGCAATTCGGCTTTTTCCTTACCGCTAAACTTATCGGCCTGTTTCTCCAGCCAATTTGCCGCTTGGTCGTGCTTGAACTGCGACATATATATATCGGAACGCAGTAAAATCGCATCCAAATTCGAATCATCGAATTGCTCCAACTCGTCAAGCACATGGAGTGCCTGTCCATACTTTTGAGATTGCGTCAGGATTTCGGCCTTCAAGAGCATCAAAGAGACGGAGTACGGAAAATAACTCTTGGCAAGTTCGCAGGCCTCCAAGGCCAGTTCTTCATTGGCCGACCGGAAATAGTAGTCTATTACGGATTCAAAGTCTTCCTCATCCATAAAGGATGCCGCTTCACCCCTTTTCAACCTACCGTAATTACCAAGCAATTCTCCAATTTGGTCTTCATCGTCATGGAAATCGTCATCAAACATAAACTTCCTTGGTTTATTCAAAGTTACGGAAAAAATGGTTTTCTCCAAGTCCCGGCTTCGTTACCGTTTTGTCAAAACGGGCCGAAATATACGGCCCCGCAGGGCTTTCAGGGATTAGCAAAAGAACCAAAAAAAATCGAAATTACCACTTGGAAAATGGCAGGTGTGTCTCCATCCCCGAGTCAATCCAAACCAGTAAATACAGACCCGGGCTCAAGCGCGAAATGTCGATTTCCCTTTCAACGGCAGCTTGGTCAGCCCACACTCCGCGTTGCACCAAGGCACCTTCAATACCATAAATGCGGTACTCCGGGATTTCCGCACCCAAGCGGAGCCCCTCCAAATGAAGAACATCGGCCGCAGGCACCGGGAAAATGCGCGGGTGCGATGCGGCAACACCATTTTCGAGGGATCCGAGCGTGCAAGCCGAGCCCGAAGCAAGCACTTCCATCACTAAGGAGTCTTGAGCGTCGCCGCAACCATCGCTTAACGTGTAAATAAGGGTATCCGTCCCTGCGCTCCAGCCAAACGCTACACCACCCACCAGCAATACCGCACCATTGGATACCGTCCAAGCTCCGCCTCCCGGTGCACTTGTCAAGGGCTCGGAATGCCCGTAACAGAGCGAAGCCGATGTCGTAATGGTTGGCTTTGCGGGAGCCGTGGCCACCCGGAAGCCCAAACTGGATGTATCTGCACCACATGCCGTCCTACAGATGTACATCAGGGTGTCGCTTCCTGCCGAAACTCCTGCCAACTTGATACTGGCCGAGTCTGATGAATTCACCACTGCGTAGCCATTGGCCAACCGCCAATAACCGGACGACTTGGTTTCATGAAAGCTGCATACGCTGTCGGCACAAAGGATGGAGGCTCCCAAAATTACACCCGCCGACGGCACAGGAGCAATCACCAGCACATGGGTTGCAGTGGAGGTGCCGCAGCCGTTGGTAACGGCATAATGCAAGATGTCGGTACCAACCGTTGCGCCAGAAACACGGCACAAAGCACCTGCCGGTGCAAGCGTGGCGCGTCCATTGGCCGCCGTCCAGACACCACCCGGCAACGAGTCGGACAGCGTTATGGTGGTGCCAATGCATACGGTATCGCCTCCGGCAATCGTTTCCACAGGTGGTAATGCCAATACCTTCACCCGTTTCTCGGCAAAATGGTAACAGTACCCGTCATAAACGCGATAAAAAACGGTATCGAAACCTGGCACCAACCCGCTGAACGCCCCGCCCAACCCGGCAGCCAGACCCACACCCGGTAGCCATGTCCCTCCTGCAACCGTTTCCGAATAGGTACCCGCCGCACCCACACAAAAACTGTCGGGGCCTGACACGAATCCGGCCATGGGCAAGGGGCGAATGAAAAAGGACTTTTGCGACGCTACGGTTCCGCATGCATTGGTCACCGTATACGTTAGGGTATCCGGGCCTGGAGCAATTCCCGACACCACACCTCCCGCCACGGTTGCGCGGGCGTTGGTGAGCGACCACATCCCCGTGACTCCGGCTACGGTATCGACATAAGCCGTCGGGCTACCCAAACACACATAGGCGGGGCCTATTATGTTACCTGAGGAAAAAGGCTTGACCCGTACCACTTTCTCTGTTTGTGCCATGCCGCAAACATTGGAAACGGTAAAAAACAGTGTGTCTTGCCCACCCGAAATACCTTGGAGCACACCGGGACTGAGAAATTCGGCTGAAGTATTGGAACATGACCACACGCCACCCGATACGGAATCGACCAAGGTGATGACCGAGCCCGCACAAAGCGAATCTGCCCCCATAATAACACCGTGGGTGGGATAACTTTCGACCATCAGCATCAAGGTGTCCCGTCCCGTGCCACAAAAATTCGTAACGGTGTAAACCACGGCATCAGGTCCGGGAGTCACTCCGGCCACTACGCCCGCTCCGTCGATATTTGCATGGTCGTGCACCGCACTCCATGAGCCCCCGGGCGTGGCATCGGTCAAGGTATCGCGGCCGGCAACGCAAACAGCCGTACCGCCGGCAATGGGCGCAACTACAGGAACCGACGCTACAGCCATGGGAAGTAGGGCGGCAGTGTCGCCGCAGACGTTAGTCAGGGTATATACTACTGTGTCCGGTCCGGATGTCATACCGATTAGGGAGGAATCCAAATTTAGGGCATGCAGATTGGTGACGCTCCAGACTCCACCCGACGCGGTATCCGTGTAAATGTGTAACGTGCCCGCGCAGACTTCCGTCGGCCCGGTAATAGAGCCCGGCTTGCGCTTGCCCGTTGGCAGCATGACGAGTTTTATGGAGTCGGTCGCAATACCGTCAGTAATCTTGAACATCGCCGAATCCATTGTCCAAATGCCCGCAACGGGGGTGTATACCACCGGTGTAGATAAGGCCTCAATCCCATCGGCCGTGGCCGTTACGGAAAGCGCCACCGAGCCATGGACCGGCGGTGCCGCTACCGACCAGCTCACTACATAGCCATAGTTGGAATCTGCAACCGTCAATAATTCATGCAGGTCTATTCCGCGAGAGGTATCGCATACGGTGTATTCCACCCGGTGCCCGGAAAGGAAAATGGGTCGGTTGGCCCACACCCGACGAACGCGGTTATTGGTTTGGTCGGCAAAAATTACGGTGCCATTGCCCAAAACGGCCATCCCGCCGGGATTGTTGACCCGAGCTTCAGTTGCAGGTCCCAAATCACCGGAGTACCCGGCCACCCCGGTTCCGGCTACCGTAGTCATGATACCCGCCGGATTTACCTTCCTGACGGCGCTATTGCCTTGGTCTGCAATAAACAGGTTGCCGTAGGCATCGGTTGCCACCGCAGTGGGATTTTGCAAAGATGCCGCAGTGGCTGCCCCGCCATCTCCTCCGTAGCCCGACGCACCAACGTAGCCCGCAACCGTGCTTATGTTTCCATAAATGTCTATTTTCCGCACCACAGCGTTGTTCGCATCTGCAACATAAACATTGCCCGCGGTATCGGCTGCCAGTCCTGCCGGGCTATAAAGTAAGGCATCCGTCGCCGGCCCGCCATCTCCGCTGTAGCCGGCATTTCCGAAGGTGCCTGCCAAAGTAGAGATGGTTCCGGAAACATCCACTTTCCTCACACAGTCTCCGGTACCACTGGATATATATATATTCCCAGACTTATCTATTGCGACTCCCGTGGGGTCGGTAAGGAGGCTCGCAGTAGCGGGAATTCCATCGCCGCCGGTTCCGCCTCCCGCAATGGTAGAGACCACGCCCGCAGGCGTTATCTTCCTGATACGGGCATTGCCGTTATCGGCCACATAGAGGTTACCCACGTTGTCTATGGCAATTGCAGTGGGCATATTGAATGAAGCGGCAGTTGCCACACTACCGTCTCCCAGTCCCGAAGAGCCCCCGCCTGCGAAAGTAGAGATAACGCCCGTACCCGAAACCTTGCGGATGCGACCATCGGCCGTTGTAAGTAGGTAAAGATTATAGAATTGGTCGGCCACTACGGCAACCGGGGCGGCCAAAGTAGCGGTGGCGGCTTTACCGCCGTCTCCCGTATGACCAAACACGCCGGTACCGGCTACCGTCGTGATGACCTGAGCATGAATGGTAAAACCTAAAAAAACAAAAACAACGGCAATCCAATGCTTTAGCCTGCGCATGCCTCCCCCAATTCACTTATAATTGCAAATCTAATAAATTGACCCAACACACGTACCGCAAGGTCCTAAGGTCTGCAAAAAACGCGTCGGTATCTGGCGCCGCCCAACAGCGTTTTCCGGCTATCGGGATGATTCATGTAGTTGGCGGAGAAACTCCTCCGTAACGCGGTAAATATTGCATCCGGGTTTACCCATTTCAACCCCTATATGCGCCGCAAGGGCATCGGTATCAATATCGCGCATCCTTATTTTGCGGATAATCTGCAAGGCTTTCTCGGTAAGCATGTAGGTCCTTCGCATCTTGTTGGTACCCTTGCCTTCCAAAAAGCCCATGATTTCGCGAGACAAGTCTGCAACGCCGTCCTTGCCCGTCGCTATCGTCTTAACCACAGGTATTTCCCCACCATCGGTTGCCTTCTCATGAACCAACATCCGGAGATTGCGATATAGTCCTTCAGCATCAGCCCGGTCGGCTTTGTTGACGACGAAAATATCGGCTATTTCCATAATGCCGGCTTTGAGGGTCTGCACTTCATCTCCAGCCTCCGGCACCAATACTACTACCGTGCAGTCGGCCAGACCGGCTATCTCCACCTCGCTCTGTCCCACCCCAACGGTCTCTACAAGTACGATATCGAATCGGGCTTCCTTAACCAAGTCGGTGATTTCCACAATTTTGGCATTCAAGCCTCCCAATGCTCCCCGTGCCGACAACGACCGTATATAGATGTTTTTGTTGGTGTAGAACTCGTTCATGCGTATTCGGTCGCCAAGCAGAGAACCATAATTAAACGGGGAGGAGGGGTCCACTGCCAACACCGCAATTTTCAGACCTTCGGCAAGCCAATGGCCCAAGAGGGCATTCACGAGGGTGCTCTTACCCGCTCCGGGAGGACCCGTTATGCCTACCACTTTAGTATTACCCGTATCGTTAAGGTCTTTCAACAAGGCATCATATCCCGTCAACTCGTTTTCCACAATCGTAATGCCGCGGGCCAATGCTCGGAACGAACCCGATTTAATTTGCGCATGTAATTGTTGTAGCGGAGTCTGCACGAAAATTTTGGTTTGAGCGTTTAACTTTGACAAATAATACTATGGACAAATTTAGGTCGTTCGGCAAGATAATCTTCGAAAAATCGAATGTTGCGGTTTTTTGCATCCTGGCCATGACGGCAGGATTTCTCACCTCACCGGCCGTTTGTTCCATTGGCGTCATCGTGTTCGGCTTCAACGGAATTCGAGACATCAACCCGAAACAATGGTTCAAAAAAACCTGGTGGTTGTTGGGGGCACTTTGGATAGCGTGCTACGCGGTTACTTGGTTTTGGAGTGCCGACAAGGGGTATTGGTCTACCCGGCTTCAAGTAAAACTGCCCTTCCTGATTATGCCCTTAGCCTTTAGTTTCCTATCGGGCTTCTCCGCACGACAATTAAGGTTAATTACCGTGGCGATGGGGTTGATGCTCGTTTGCGGTGCCGGCTACAGCGTTGGATTCCTATTGAGGGACTTCGAGTATTACATGATAGAATATAAGTATTCCCATCTACTACCCACCCCTGTGCGAGGCGACCATATCCGTTTCAGCCTGTCTATTGCGTTTTACCTGATATGGTGCGCCACAATCTGGAACTCCCTACAATTTCGTTGGATTAAGGTATTGATTGCAGTATTTGATGCGGCACTCTTTGTTTACCTCCACATCCTGTCGGCCAAAAGTGGCTTGCTGGCCGTTTATCTGTTCCTGACACTCTGGTGCTTCTACCTGATTTTTACCAAAAAACGCATTTACGGCTTCCTGATTTCAGCCGGCCTCATCATCGGAATCGGTATTTGTGCCAAATTCATTCCCACGTTTTCAGAGCGTATGGCCTATATCAAGGTGACTTGGATTGCTATGAAATCGGGTGACCGAAGTGGCACCTACGGCGACTTGAGCAGGTTGATTTCCTATGACATTGCCGTGAAACTTATTGGTGAAAACCCGGTAAGGGGCACAGGAGTAGGGAATATGCAGACCGCCATGACCCATGGCTACGAAACTTGGTTTCCTCTGGTGCCCGATGACAACAGGCTGCTGCCCCACAACCAATTCCTAATAGTCGCCTTGGGCTGCGGACTCCCGGCGGCCGCGGCATTCTTGGTCTGGTTTTTCTATCCGTTGTTTAAACTGCGTAGAACGCGTGAGGGTTTCTTCCTATTTGCAACATGGATGATTATGCTGGTGCAGTTGTGCATTGAGCCCATGCTGGAAGTGCAGTTTGGTGTTTATGTATTCCTGTTCTTCTTGTTGATGCAGTGGCACCTGATGACGCATGGCACGCCCGAAGAATCTGAAACCCAATCAGCTACTCGCCTTCTTTTTTCTCGAAATAAGTAATTTCCCGCTTGCAGATTGCAATGGGCAATTTCTTTTCGTATTTCACTTCAATCTGCCAATTGCCCATTTTATCGGGGCTCTTTTGCTTGGTCGAGATGACGATGTTGACTTTTTCCTCATCTGAATCGAACTCGGGTTCGTCCTTCGATTTGGGGTCGTATCTGTTCACCACTGCCGGCTTCGTGCTATCGGCGTGATCGTAGATTTTTTCCTCAATCATATTTCCCTGCACATCATACTTATACACGCTCTTCTCTTTGAAGGAACTGTCGGGATAGCAGCTCCGCTCCTCCATTTTCAGACCTGTCAACGAGTCTATCCTGTAAGTGGTGTAATAACGCACCTTACCCTTGGCATCGTAATAACAACTCGAAACCAAGCGCCCTGCCTCATTAAAGTTGTAGACCGTCTTGGAAACGGGGACTTGGTCGGGACGCAAAACCGTGTCGTGGGCAACATAGACCGATTCTGAAAAAGCACTCACATTGCCCTTCAACTTCAACTGCTTCAAAGTGTTTTTGGATTGCGCCAGGCCTGTAAGGGCATGCAGCGTACCGATGACAACGAATACGGCAAGTAAATATTTTTTCATGGAATAAAATTAGAGTCGCGGGCGAATCCGGTAAACCTTTGTGAATACGTAGAAAAACAGGGATTTTTTCGAATCTGCCCGGCAACCCCTCTACGGAGCCACTACGTTGAACTTACCATGCGTAACATAGGAAGAATCGGCACAAAGGAAATAGAATGTGCCCTGAATGTAAGGCCATGCGAGGGTGATGTTGACGTAGCCGGTGAGGGAGGTTGTAGTATTTGATGCCGAATCCAAAACACCTGTACCCGAAACGTTGTTGAGTGTAGTAACACCATCAAAACCCAAGTAGCTGGTAACATAGAGCGACAATTTCACATTGCCACCTGTAACGCCCGTAATGATAAGCTGGTCTCCGTTCTTTACGGCACTTACCGAACTTCCCGTGGCTGTAAACAAATTGCTGTCCACCACGGCCGTCATCGAATTGGTTGCAGCCGTAGCGGGCTGTTTTTGATAGCAGGATATGGTACAAACCATTACAAACAACAACAACGAAACGACACCAACTACTTTTTTCATCCGGTAAAATTCTCTGTAAAAATAGTTACTAAATTAGGAAAGAAAAATTTTCCTGCAAAGTGGAAGATGAAAAAAAGCCAAAGCGAGACTATATTTTACAGGCTCCGTGTCAAAATCGCTTTGACAATTATTGCTAAAAACATCAATGCCCCCAATTCGCTATTAAAAAAACCTACTGAACATAACTTTAGGCCAAATGCTAATGGAAGTGTTGAGCCCAAAGTTTCTTGCATTACAGTAGACTGAAACGATACGCAAGTGCCCGGGTAGAATACTCCAAAGTAGATTTGGCTCCCTACTTGGATTCGTGGCTCCAGTTCCCGGTTATTGAAAATCCGTACATTTATAATTGGATATTAAGCCGATTTTTGTGTCGGCCGGTTGGTTCGGTGTATTTCGAATGGCTACTTAATTGTTGAACGACTTCGAACGGGGAACACCAACAGCAGGGGATAAAGACCTTCCCGAAACAGTCGACGTGGGATACCTTTCTCACCGCGCATCATTGTTTTTGGGGTCTAAAAACATTCGATGCTTACGGCATTGTTGTAACGACGCCGTAAGCATCAAACCAATTTTGCAATCACACTGCACACCCGCTTCATCTACAAACTAAAACGGGTGCCGGCTCTACCTAGAACCGCCACCCGTTTGCCAATAAAGATTCGCTATTTTGTGGGTACCGAAACGTTGCCACCCCCAATCGGGAGGTCCACCGGGTAATCGGTTGGGGCCCATTTGGCTACTACAACGCCGTCGTGCAGCAGCATGAGGCCGGGGTTGGTGCGCATGGCCGTCTTATTTACAGTGCCATCAAGTAAGAAGAATGGTACGTCCTTCATATCCCAAACCTCTTGGTAGGTCTTGCACAACTCCCGATCGATTGAGGCGAGCGTATAGAATGCAACCCCACCGGCGTGGCACTTGTTGATAATGGTATGCAGTTTGTCGAGGGTCTTGATGTTGGCTTTCTCGGGGTCGCGGAGAAACCAAAGGAAGGTATAACCCTTGGCCGACAGTATTTTTTCGGTACGGTCTTCGCCGGTGGTGTCGGAGAGCACGAAATCGTGTATTTCGGCTTGGCCGGTGGCCTCCTTAATCAGCTTGGTTTTGGTCTTTACGTACACCCAGCTTTTGTCTTGCCATGGAATTTTGTCGGCGGGGAAATCTTTCTCCACTCCGTTTTTGGAATAGGTGAGCACAGATTCATAGACGGCATCGGTAGCACCGGGCGCGGGTTTCATCTTTTCCAGCAGGTTGCTGCCGGCACGGTAGGGTAGGCAGTCGTAGATAGGAAGGTGGATGTAGGTCCAGTACTGAAACCCGAAGGCAAACAACGTAGCGGCCAAAACCAAGCAGAAATTGATGGCGGCCTTATTGAAAATGGGAAATACCCGATACCTGAATATGAAGAGGATGATGGTGATGGCCGTCAATGCCAAGTCTTTGTTGAACGTTTGAGTGTTGGTTATTTTGAAGCAGTCGCCAAAGCAGCCGCACTCATGAATCTTGCCCGAGCTCCATGCGTACCAAGTGAGGAAGGTGA
>CAIVHI010000499.1 GCA_903905685.1 uncultured Bacteroidota bacterium
ACCGTGCTGATGATGCCGCAGCCTTGGGCATGGGCATACGGATTAGAAAAAACGCCCGCGAGTAGGATCAGGCTTCCAAGTACGTAACGGTTAGGTTTTAGCTTCATGGCGGTTCTTTAACTGATTCGGTTTTTCAATAGTAAAGGTAGCTATATACTTGAATAACAGAATTTTACTTTGGACTGGGAAATTTGCCGTGCTTGCAAATGCCCAAACCGTAGGGTAGTTCCGCAAGGTTTTAGCGAAAATCTCCGTTTAGGGACGAGATGGGACTTTTGATATTCAAGCCAAGTCTGTTACCGGCCCCCGAGTGTGAAACGAATATTCGGCTATCGAGATGCTGAGTTTACACGTGTACACATACTCATTGTCATTAAACGATATGGGTTGTCCGTTGGATCTTTGCCACTACCCCCCTCAACCAACAAAGGCCGCCCCGCAACAGGGCAGCCTTCATTGGTTGAGGATAGGGTTTAGAGGGGCCGGCACCGGGGCGTGGGGCGGAAAGGGTTACGGGTCGCGGGTGGGTCCATAAAAACCCTTTTGGTCCCGACCTTTTTGGGAGTAGTGTCATCTTGGGTGGCAATTGCCGGGTCACATTCAAGGACCTCCATGTGTTGGCGCACCGCATCTGTAGCTCGGCGGCGACTGTCCGCAAGGGCTTCGAGGGTATCGCGGTAGCGGTCTTCCACTTCTTCCATTTCGGCATGCATGCATTGCAGCACTTCTTGTTCTCGGGCTGTGGCTTCGGCATAGTGTGCCATGGCCCGGTGCAGTGCGTTTCGCGGCACCGGTCGCGTTTTGGCTGTTCCCATATCGGTTCCTTTTTTTATTTACATTGTTCCATTCCGTCCAGAATCGATTTTACGATAATGCCGGTATAGCGGTCGCTGCCGGCACCCGGCAGGTGCCAGAGTTGGTAAAAGGCCGTCTGCTCGGCTCCGGTCATGAGCAAGGTGTATCGCTCCTGGCGTTGTTGCAGCATTTCCGCCAGGCGGTGTTTCAAGTCGTGCAGATATTCCCGGAGCAGGTACTGGTGTTCGTCGGCAGGTTTGAAGCCGGTGGCCAGTTCCGTGCAGATGTCGGCCAGGGCTTCCACCCGCTGGCGATTGATGCGCATCTTTATACCTCTTCCGCCAGCCATTGGTTCACCGATTTGAGGGCCGATTTATATTTTTCGGTAAAAGCGGCATCTCGCACCGAGAGCAGCATTTTGGCGCGGGTAAGCGCATAAACCACAGTGGAATGGTCTTTACCGCCGAACATGGTGCCTATCTGTTTCAATGTCACCGTTGGGAAGTGCTTCCGCAGGAAGAGCGTGCCCAAAAACCGCAATTCGGCAATGTTTCTCGACCTGTCGTTCATCCTGAAACACATCGGGTTCATGCCTACTGCGCGGGCTATCACGGCCAAGAGGTCTTCGGGAGACCGGCCCGGGCGGTCGGTATCGAACAGCACGACGCGCACCTTCATACCGGTACGGCTGGTGATTTGCCGCTGTGCGGCGCGGGCAATACCCCTTGCAGAGGTGTCTTGTTTCACAGTTTTCTTGTTCATATTGTTGGTTTTTGGAAAAGTAGAAGTGGATGTTTAAGCGGCCCGGCCACCGGGACGAAACGAGAATTCGCGAATGAGGCGGGATGCCACATGGAGGTTGCCATTGCTTTTCTCGGTGATGAAGCGCACCAGGTCGGGGTCGGAGATGCCATTGGCCTCGCAAACGGGGGCCACGTCGGCAGGATTTACCCCATTGAGCACCGCGAAACGTTTTCCGAAAACGGGGTAGATGTCGGCATAGCCATCGGTACCCGTGCGGTAGCCGTTCTGTATGCGCAGTTTGAGCAGCATCGAGCCCATCAGCACTACCCCGGCCTTACCATCCAGCAAGGCGGCCAGCGTTGCGGCGGTGTGCAGCACGGCATCGGTAAGGCGGTGGGCATCGTCTATAATGAGTAGCGGGGCATCTTTGGCGGTAAAGCCGGCCACCCAACGTTTGGTCATTTCTTCGAGCGATCCGGAGGCTTCCATGCCTTCCATGCGCAGCAGGGCAGTGAGGAACGACCGGCGGTGGAAGCCACCATCGCCCGTTATGCAGCACACGTTGCAGTGCTCCTGCATGTAGGCGGCCGCAGCATACGACTTGCCGAGGCCATGCCCTGCAATGCCCACATAGCGGCCGGCGTGGTTTTGGGCATCGCTGAAGAGCAGGCGCAGCATGAGGTAGGCGCCGGTGTCGCCCGGCCGCTCCTGCATGGCACTGTAGCCTGCACGGCGCGCTACCGCGTGCCAAGAGGCATCGTCTACTTCTTCCCAGTTGTTGTTCTTGATGTCGGCTATCACTTTTCGCGAAATGCCCCGTAGGCGGAATAGGGCGGTATCGGCATCGGGAGTGGCGAGGAGGTACCGCACCAGTGCGTTCTTGATGTGTTGCTTCTGCGTGTTCGTCATGGCTGTATTCGGTTTACTGCTGTTCACGGATTGTTGTTGTGTCAAAAAACCTCAAATGGGTGTTGGCGACAAATTATTTGGAATCTACCGGCCTCATCCGCTAATTTTGCGGTTCATGCCGTGTGCAAACCATTCAAGTCGTGCCGGTATGATGTCTTTGACGACACAAAGATATTCCATTTTTGATGGAAATTCCAATTTTTGTGGAAAAAAGACGCTAACTTTGCATTTATGAATTTGGGAGCCAATTTGAAGTTTCTTCGGAAGAAATCGGGAAAGACTCAGGAGATGTTGAGTACGGAACTACGTGTAGGCCGCACTACGCTAGCCAATTATGAGGCAGGCATCAGTGAGCCGAATATTGAGACGCTGTTGCAGTTCTCCAATTTTTATGGAATTCCGGTAGATATACTGTTGTCAAAAAACTTGGCAGCGGAAAGTGTCAACATTCCGGCCAAGCCTGCCTTGCCCGGCGGCCGAAGCAGCTTCTCCGAAATGCCGAAAGTGATTACTGTGGATGCCGGCGGCCACGACAACATTATATATGTGCCCGTTAAAGCCCGGGCCGGCTATTTGAACGGCTACGGCGATACCGAATTCATGGAATCGTTGCCCACCTTCCGTCTACCGGGGCTTAACAATGCCACCTATAGGATGTTTGAAGTGGAAGGCCCCTCTATGGCACCCAATGTGATGAGTGGCGACCGCATTATAGGCGAGTGGGTGGATGCCGTGGAGAATATTCGCGACAGTCGCGTGCACGTAATCGTCCACAAAGGTGGGGTGGCCATCAAGCGGGTATTGAATAGGGTGCGCGAACGGGGCAAACTCTACCTGAAGTCTGACACCATTGCCCACCGGCACGAATTTCCCATTGTGGAGATAGACCCGGAAGATATTAGGGAGATTTGGTACGGGCGGCTTAAAATCAGTAGCGACTTCACCGAGCCTTCGGAAGTGTATCACCGCATTGCCGACCTCGAAACCGACGTCATGGAATTGAAACATCTGTTGAAGACTCCGCATAAATAGGCCGTAGCCAGCTGCTTTTATATCCCGATAAGCAAAATTAATGCCGCCATTTCCATGTATGTACATACATTTGTAGCGGAATCCAAAAAAGTCCAAACAATAACATGAAAAAGATTACACTCATTGCCACAGCAGCAGTATCAATGTTCCTCTGCTCCTTCAGGCCCGCACCCGAAACCGCAACTTGGTCGCTCGACAAAGCCCACGCCAAATTGGGTTTCACCATTTCCCACCTCACCGTGTCAGACGTTGAAGGCGCATTCAAGAATTTTGATGCCAAAATCACCGCTACCGGTGCCGATTTCAACAATGCAAAAGTGGAAATGACTGCACAAGTAGGCAGCGTCAATACCGACAACGACAAGCGTGACGAGCATTTGAAGAGCCCCGATTTCTTCGATGCCGGAAAGTTCGGTACAGTTACTTTCACCAGCACTTCATTCAAGAAGAAAGGCAACGACTATATCGTAAAAGGCAATTTGACTATGCATGGCGTTACCAAACCCGTTGAATTGACGGCAGTTTGCAAAACCGCAATGAACCCGATGTCGAAGAAGGAAGTTGCAGGTTTCAAGATTACAGGCACCGTAAAGCGCAAAGAATTCGGCATCGGCGAAAGCATGCCCGCAGCAATGCTCGGCGAAGAAGTAGCCATCCTTGCCAACGTTGAATTTTCAAAAGACTAAGTGATTGGTTTGTTTTAGTGAATATGGGCGGCCCCGATTTCTCGGGGCCGCTTCTTTTTTTTGGTGGGTGGGGTGACGGCGAGCCGCCAAATGCCCACCGTACACATTCATTCTGTAATTTAGCCGTTCAAGAAAATATACCATCGGTCATAACTTATGATCGCAAATAGTCCTTCTTTGAACAGAAACAACCGTTTTTCGACCAAACAACCTTATTGAAATATGGTTTTCAGCAGCATCGTTTTTCTGTTCTACTTTCTACCGGTATTTTTTCTCTTGTACTATTTGGCAGACAAGAAATACAAAAACCTCATTATCCTGCTGGGTAGCGTCTTCTTTTATTCTTGGGGGGCCCCGAAATTCATTTTCATTCTCCTTGGAACAACACTGGTTGATTTCTATGTCGTAAAACAGATTGACCGGCAGGAAAACGATACCGCACGGAAGTTGATGCTGCTGCTGTCGCTTTCCATCAATCTCGGGCTCTTGTTCTACTTCAAATACAGCAACTTCTTTGTAGACAACCTGAACCACCTACTGATGAAGATGGGCATGCACGAAGTGGGATGGGCCGCCATTGTGATGCCCATTGGCATTTCGTTTTATACGTTCGAGACCCTTACTTATGTTGTGGATGTATACCGACGGGTGCACAAACCGCTGCACAACTTCTGGGACTACCAGTTGTACATCATCCTTTTCCCAAAACTCATAGCCGGGCCCATAATCAGGTTCCATGATTTTGCCGACCAAATTTATGACCACGTAAACCATGAAACCGCAGACAACATTCTTCGCGGCCTATACCGGTTCGTCATAGGTTTGGGCAAGAAAGTACTTATAGCCAACCCTATGGCTTTTGCGGCGACCCACATTTTCAGCCTTCCTCCCGACACGCTGGGCACTACACTGGCGTGGTATGGCGCATTGAGTTACACCATGCAGATTTACTTCGACTTTTCCGGGTATTCAGACATGGCTATCGGGTTAGGATTGATGATGGGCTTCAGGATACCCGAGAATTTCAATAATCCTTATACCGCAACTTCCATCACCGATTTCTGGAGGAGATGGCACATCAGCTTGGGAACCTGGATGAGGAATTACCTGTACATCCCTCTCGGCGGAAACCGCGTGGACAGTAAATGGCGACTCTACTTCAACCTCTGGATTGTTTTCCTCTTGTCGGGCCTTTGGCACGGAGCAGCTTGGGGATTCGTTATTTGGGGTGCTTATCATGGCTGCTTCTTGGTGATTGAACGTGTTTTCTTGGGTAAGCTACTCAAAAGAATCGGGCCACTTTCCGTGATATACAGCTTTTTAGTGGTCACTATAGGTTGGGTTTTCTTCAAAATGGAGCACTTACATCCATCTCTCGAATACCTGAAAAGGATGTTTGCCTGGCACCCCGAGAACTGCATATGGCTTCCGACGCCCACGCACAACATCATGATGATGGTAGCCATGTTCTTTTCATTTTTCACGTTGATCCCGATTGGTCAAAAAATCCAGCAACGCGTATTCGAAAAAGACTTCGGCAGAGCCGGCCACACCCTCATGACCCTATTGGCAATCGTCCTTTTCATCGTCTGTGGCGCAAGGATTACGGTTTCAACGTTCAACCCATTTATCTATTTCAGGTTTTAAGATG
>CAIVHI010000500.1 GCA_903905685.1 uncultured Bacteroidota bacterium
ATGGTGACGGCACATCGGACTCTCTGGGGCTCAATGCCGCAACCTCCGGTGGAGGTTATGCGGTGGCCTCCCATGCCTATGGCGAATCGGGTGCATATACTATCAGCGAAATGCTGTATGACGGTGCCGCCGCCATCGACTCCATAAGCTTCAGCTATGAAAACATCTTTTGCGCCACATTGCCGGTCAAATTATACTTCGATACGGACGGCGACTGCGTCAAAGAGGGTTACGACCCCTTCTTGACCCAGCCCGTGACTGTAGAAGTGGATTCCAACGGCATTCCCATAGATACGTTGTCGGCCACCAGCGGCTTCTATTACTCATCCAATGGCAACATCGGTGACGTGTACGCTTTCAAACTGATTTCGGCACCCGGCAACATGACCGTAAGTTGCCCATCGTCAGGAATAGTTTACGACACGCTTACCGCCGGTGTGTTCATCAACCCCATCAGGTATTTCGCCATGAACTGCACATCCGGAACGGCCTTCGACCTCCAGGTTAATGCAACCATCCCCGTAACCGGCATTCATGACCAGTGGGCCGACATCTACCTGAACAACACCTACTGCGAGCCGGTAGAAGGCACTTTGACCCTTCATTACAGCCCCAAGTATGCGGGCACGCCATCGCAGGTAGACCCGACTCCGCTCTCCATGACGGGCAACAGCATTGTTTGGGATGCCGGCATCCTTTCCTCAACCAATTCATCGCCGGTGCACTTGCATTACCAAGTGAACTACGGCACTACGACCCTCACCATCGGCGATACCGTGCAATCCTACTTTACCGTTACCCCGATAGTGGGCGACACCGACTCCGTAAACAATGGATGCGTCATTATAGATACGGTGCGGGCCGGATGCGACCCCAACGAAATGTGGGTCAGCCCCTCGGGCTGCATCGCTCCCGACACTGCCGGAAATGTGTTGCAATACACGATCAACTTCACGAATGTGGGCAACGATACCGCCTACAATATTTACGTGCTCGATACCCTCCCCGCCAATGTGGTGCCCAACAGTCTCCGTATTGTGACGGCCTCCAACATGATGAACGTGTCTTCATCGTTCAACGGCACGAACACCGTGGTCAAATTCGACTTTCCTTCCATCAACCTCCAGGATAGTGCCGCATGTCCGCAATGCAACGGTGGTTTGGTATTCACCGTAAGGACCGTGGCCGGGCTGCCCGACGGCACCGCGCTTTACAACAGGGCCTCCGTTTACTTTGACGACAATGCGCCTGTGGTCACCAATACGGTTGCCGACATATTGGGTGGGTGTACGACGGGGGCTGCCACCCGGAAATCCGCAGATGGTAAAGTATCGGTATTCCCGAATCCGGCAACACAGCTACTCCATGTCGTGCAAACGCAATCCGGCTTCAGCCGTTATGCAATCACCAATGCGGTTGGGCAGGAGTTGGGTCACGGACTTCTGGTGCCGGGAAGCATTGGCGTGTTAGACATTTCGGGGTTACCCTCGGGGCTTTACTACTTAATTTGCAACGGAGCTGACGGCTCTTATGTAACTAAATTCCTGAAGATGTAGTGGCGGAGCCATTGTGCCGGAACTGAAGAAATATTTGCCTGCAAATGAATTTCGCCAAGTTGGACACCTGGGATAAGCAACAGGTTTTGACACGTCGGACAAGTTCCGCGCTGTTTGGCAATTCGGCATTTTATCGGCACGCAATTTCGACGGGCCTTTTTTTATCCCGCCTCAGCCAATTTACCGCGCTAGTGTGGGCCTTACCCAACCTGTCTGCCACCCATCAGCGCAGCACTTCCGGCTACCTTTTCCACCCCCGCTCTTGCATATCTCAATGATAATGGCTATTATTGTGACGTAGGATATTTTAATTAATTTAAAAACCGGGTAAAAATGGGTTCTGCTGCGCTTATACTCTTGTTGATTTGTGGGGTCGCATTCTCTGTTGGGGGTATGCTGGTGTCCAAATTGGTGGCCAAGTCGTCCAAAAACAAGGTTAAGGACGAGCCGTATGAATGTGGAGTACCCACTACCGGTACGTCTTGGATCCAGTTCAACGTGGGCTACTACATCTTCGCCCTAATCTTCTTGGTGTTCGATGTGGAACTGGTTTTTATGTATCCTTGGGCAGTCGCACTCAAAAAAGTAGGCGGCATTGGACTGGTGGAAATCGTCATATTCATGTTCATCCTGTTTTTGGGGCTGCTTTATGCTTGGCGCAAAGGGGCTTTGAAGTGGATGTAGGGAGATGAAATTGGGCTGGAGATGAACATACTCCGAAATCAAAATTAAGTTTACTTTCACGTCACCATATTTTAGGACTTCAAAAGCAGGATTTGGGGTTGCCCCGAAAAAAACTACGGATTATGGCCGAAACAGATAAATTGATTTTCCCCGCGCAGCTGCATGAAACAGCCGATGGGGGCATCGTCGTCACCAAGCTCGACGACATCATCAATTGGGCACGGTCCAACTCGCTGTGGCCGTTGGTTTTTGGCACCAGTTGCTGCGCCATCGAAATGATGTCGGCAGCCGATGCCAAGTACGACTGGTCGCGCTTCGGCTTCGAAGTGGCGCGCGCCAGCCCCCGGCAGGCCGACCTCATTATCGTGGCGGGCACCATCGTCATGAAAATGGCACCTGTGCTCAAACGCCTGTACGACCAAATGCCCGACCCCAAGTATGTCATCGCCATGGGCGCCTGCACCATTTCGGGCGGGCCGTTCTTCTACAACACCTACTCGGTGGTGAAGGGCGTAGACCACATCATACCTGTAGACGTATATGTGCCTGGCTGTCCGCCAAGGCCCGAAGCCCTGCTGCACTCCATGATTACGTTGCAGGAAAAAATAAAACACGAAACCTATTTCGGCAAAGACAAAAAGTAACGGGCATGACCAACGAAGAACTGAAAGCCGCGATTACCGAGCGTTTTGCCGCCGTCACCTATGATGAAACCGGGGAGTTCCTCACGGCTTTCGCTACACCGGCCGATTTCAGGAACATTATCGACACCTTCCGCAAGGCTCCCGAATTCCATTTCGACTACCTGTTCTGCCTCACCTGCATCGACTGGAAGACGCACCTCGCCATGGTGTACCACCTGTTCTCCCGCAACAACAAGCATACGCTGGTGTTGAAGGTGAAGCTGGAAGATTTGAACAATCCCCATATCGAAACCGTGTCCGACATCTGGAAGACCGCCAATGCCATGGAGCGCGAGGTATAC
>CAIVHI010000501.1 GCA_903905685.1 uncultured Bacteroidota bacterium
GCCCCGCCGGCCCAGACTACTTGGGGAAACTTTGCGCAGATTGGGAGCACGAGGCGTTTAGCGCTAAAGAATGGGGAATAAAAACAGCAGTGGTACGCACATCCAACGTATTGGGGCGCGGCGGGCTGCTGGCTACATTGACGCCATTGTTCAAACTGGGCTTGGGAGGATATTTTGGCAATGGAGCGCAATACATGCCTTGGATTCACATTGACGACATTGTATCCGTCTATCGATTTTTATTGACAAATGAGCTTGAAGGAGCGTTCAATGCATGTGCCCCCGAGAGCTTGACCCAGAAGCAACTCTTTAAAGCGATTGGCAAATCGGTTCACGCGCCGTTTGTGGTGAGCGTGCCGGCATGGGCAGCCCGCTTGATGCTTGGCGAGTTTTCGACGGCACTTTTGACCGGACAAAACACGGTGCCCATGCACTTGGAACATGCCGGCTACAAATTCCTATTCGAAAATGTTGAACCTGCATTGAAAAATCTGTACGGCAAATAGTAACCGCAATGTTCGCGAGGCCAACCTTCCACGCCAATCCATTACTTTTGTCGCCACTCACTATTACATGTATTGAACACCTCCTACCAAATAAAGCTACCTCGGTTTGAAGGGCCTTTCGATTTGTTGCTGTTCTTCATAGAACGCGATGAGTTGGACATTTACGATATTCCCATCAACAAGATTACTAGAGACTTTCTAGACTATGTCCATTCTTTGAAAGATTTGAACATCGAGTTGGCCAGTGAATTCATTTTGTTCGTTTCCACATTGATGCGGATTAAGGCCAAAATGTTGTTGCCAAGACGCGCGATTGATGAAACCGGCAATGTGCTCGACCCACGCCAAGAGTTGGTAGACAAGATTATTGAATACAAGCGTTTCAAAGAAGCCGCTACGGTCATGGCTCAAATGGAAGCCGAGCGTCTGTTGTTGTTGAAACGTGGAAACGCAACGGAAGAGTTGAACAAGATTACGGAAGAATTTTCGGAGGGCACTGAAATACAGACCGTTTCGGCTTACCGGCTTCTTAAAGTATACGAAAAAATAGTTAAGCGGTATGAAGAACGTATGAACAAGCCTCAACATGTGGTTGTCAAATACAACTATACGTTGGAAGGACAAAGGGCTTTTCTGGTTGACGAAATGCGGGACAAAAAAAGAGCCACATTCGAGTCCCTATTTTCGGTTTGTACCGACCGTATTCATGCCATTTTTACATTTTTGGCGATGTTGGAGCTGATTCAGCAAAAAATGCTGACCATACTTATTGGAACCGGCCGCAACAATTTCATCTTGGAATGGGTGGTGCAGGATGCAGCCGGTGCATAACGAAAGCCGGTCCTTTTCGAACTGAAATCGACGAGGACCGGCTTCAAAAATGGATTGAAAATGCCTTATTACAGCATTTTTTGAACTTTCTTTTCAAGCACATTGCGGGGAGCTGCGCCAATTTGCTTGTCTACAACCTGCCCGTCTTTGATAAACAGCACGCATGGGATGCTAGTAACGCCATAATTTACCGATAACTCGGGATTCTCATCTACGTTTACTTTACCGATATTCACTTTGCCGTGATAATCTTCCGCAAGTTTGTCGATAGTTGGGCCGAGCGCCAAACATGGTCCGCACCAAGGTGCCCAAAAATCGACAACCGACGGTTTGTCGGCCTTTAATACTTCCGCCTCAAAATTGGAGTCGGTATAAACTGCTGCCATAACTATTTGTTTTAAGAAGGTCAAAGTTATACCAATTCAGGGTGTTGCGCTATAGAATGCCTGTATGAGTACATAGATTTTGACGTTGCCGTAACAGTTACGCCCGGGTGTAGTACACGCTCAGACTGAAGCCTCGACGACCTTTTTTCAACAATCATTATGGATGACGCGCTCGAAAAAGGGAAAGTATTTTTATATTTGAATCCTGATGAGTGGAAAGAAACGGGTGCCCGGTAGGCCGATGCCGGACAAACCCATAAATAGCGACGTAGCTGCATTAACGTCGGTGCCCCGAAGTACATGGACCGACCCTTGGTTATGGATGTTGCTTGGCATTACGGCCATCATTTATTTTAAGGCTTTGGGGAACGGCTTCACAGACTTGGACGACGATTATTACATCATCAAGAACCAACACCTAAGAGACTGGTCGATGGAAGGGCTAAAGACCATTTTCACGACGTTCTATTCATTCAATTACCACCCACTAACCACGCTTTCCAATTTGGTGGAATTCCGCATGTTTGGCCTCAATCCACTGCCCTATCACCTTGGCAATGTGTTGTTGCACTTGTGCAATACCACTCTGGTCTTCCTCTTCATTCTAAAGCTCTGCAACAACCGTGTTACTCCGTGGATAGTTGCGGCATTGTTTGCGTTGCACCCCATGCATGTGGAATCTGTAGCTTGGGTGGCCGAGCGCAAGGACGTACTCTATGCTGCATTCTATTTAGCCGCGTTGGCAGCCTATGTTGATTATGTAAAGCTAAACCGAGGTGCGCGAGACTATTTCCTGACACTCGCATGGTTTGCTTGTTCGTTATTGTCTAAGTCTGCGGCAGTAACGCTGCCATTAGTAATGTTGGCTATAGACCATTATCTTGGGCACCGGCTTACTTTGAAGTCCGTATTGGAAAAGCTGCCGTTCTTCGCCTTGTCGATCTTGTTCGGCATATTGGCCATTATGTCGCAACGGCAGGGAGGTGCCATATCCGACATCACGATTTCCTACGGACTAACCAACCGTATTTTTGTATTTTTTGGTGGCCTAGCCGCATATTTGGGTATGTTGGTGGTGCCCTACCCGCTTGCCGCCATACATTACTTTCCCAATGCTACCGGCGGGGTCTTGCCGCTGTTCTATTATTGCTCCATTCCCTTTGTTGGCGGCATAGCTTTCCTACTTACGAGAAAGGTGTTCAACAGAAAGGTGGTGATTTTCGGGGTTCTGTTTTTCCTCGCATCCATCTCCGTTATGTCGCAGCTGGTGGCCGTGGGGGCAGCTACGTTTGCCGAAAGGTATACCTACATTGCCTATGTTGGCCTATTCTTCATAGCTGCAACAACTATTCAGGCTGAAGCCGAAAAAAGGGGTTGGATTAAATACGTCGGGATAGCTATTTTGGCAATCTACGCAGGCATGACTTTTCAACGCATTGGAATATGGCAAGATACCGACACCCTTTTTACCGATGTGGTAGCCAAAAACGAGGGCAATACGCACAATTCTTACTTTTACTGGTACTGGGGTAATGCCAAAAAAGAAAGTGGTGATTATAGTGCGGCGGTCGACTATTTTGGGCGCGCCATATCCATAGATAGCGGCAATTATCGCGCCTTTGCATCGCGGGGCTCAATTATGGAGATGCAAAACAATTTGAACGCCGCTCTTGCCGACTACTCCAGAGCGATAGCCCTAGACCCAACTTCAGCCAGATTTCGCAACTACCTGGGATGGGCCCTTTTCGAGAAAGGCGACTCCGCAGGCTGTATGCCGCAGTTGTGGTATGCCGCAAAGTTGGATAGCGGGTATTCGGAATTATTCAACAATTTGGGCTGGATTTGGTTTTCCCACAATAACCCCGACTCCGCCAAATTCTATTATTCCAAAGCCATTAAGTGCGACCATACCGCCTTGAAGCCATACTTGAACAGGGCTGCGCTTTATGCAGCGGGTTCTAAATTTGCGGAGGCCATCAACGACTATGACAGCATCATCCTTTACCACCCCAACGATAGCCTCACCTACTTTAACCGGGGGGTGGTGAAAATCAACCTCAATGATACGGGCGGCGCATGCGACGATTGGAAAAAAGCCAACCAGCTGGGTTATACCAAGGCGATAGGGTTGATTAAGCTATTTTGCAAATAAACTAAGACGCTATAGCTCTAACATATGGCAAAACGACAACGACAAAATGTGGCGCCTACAATGACCAAGACATCGGCTACCCCCACAAAGGGTGCCGAGCAGCGTGAAATTGGCATTAATAAAGGGCTCCTGTATCTTTTGCTATTGGTCACAGCCACCGTTTATGCGCGAGCCGCATTAAACGGTTTGACCAATTTCGACGACGACTTCTATATCAACAACAACCCCTACCTCCGCAACTTTAATTGGAAGGGGGTGGTTGCCATATTCAGCTCATTCTATACCGCCAACTACCACCCACTTACTACCCTTACTTACCTGTTAGAATTCCACTATTTTGAATTGAACCCACTACCATACCACCTGTTGAACATCGCATTGCATGTGTTGAATGTATGGCTGGTATTTCAAGTGATACTTCAATTATGTGGCAAGCGGTTTGTCGCGCTATTCACTGCCGCATTATTTGCCTTACACCCCATGCATGTGGAGTCGGTAGCTTGGGTGTCCGAACGCAAAGATGTGCTTTATACGGCCTTTTACTTGACTTCATATTGGCTGTACCTGAAGTATTCCGGAGTCCATAAATCGATGGGGCTCTATTTCGCCACGCTATTGGCTTTTTGTTGTGCATTGTTGTCCAAGTCGGCCGCCGTGACACTTCCCGTTCTCTTGGTGGCAACCGATATATACAAAAATCGGCAATTCACGGCCAAGCCGATATTGGAGAAAGTTCCGTTTTTCGCGCTGGCCGTGATATTTGGCATAGTGAACATCTTGGCACAAAAAGCGGGAGGTTCCATCAACAACATGATAGGGTCTTTTGGCTGGATTAACCGCATTTGTCTTATATTTTATGGTCCTGTATACTACCTGTTCCAATTGTTCTTCCCGGCCTCATTGAGTGCCATACATTTTTTTCCGCCGCCTACAACGGGACTGATGCCGTGGCAGTATTACTTTGGAGCTCCTGGATTGGCTGTAGCCATTATGCTGGTTTTATGGAGGACAAAGTGGCGGCGAGAAGCCATATTCGGATTTTCATTTTACATGATAACCCTATCGGTCATGCTCCAAATTGTTTCGTTTGGATCGGCGGTCGTTGCGGAGCGGTACACCTATGTTCCTTATATTGGGTTATTTTTTACGCTTGGTACGGTACTTTCCCATCTTGCAGCCCCTGAAAACCGTAGGATACCCGTTTATACCGCCGGATTGGCAGCACTTCTGGCTTTTTCGGCGCTCACCTACCAACGTATTGGTGTGTGGAAAGACGGGCTCACACTTTTTGATGACGTCGTGGAACAATATCCCAACGTTTATGTTGGGTACTGGCTTCGTGGCAACCTGCAAAGGGAGGCCGGCAACCTGAATTCGGCTTTGGACAACTACGCAAAGGCGATCAGCCTAAATCCGGCCGACGGGGACTCGTACTACAATCGGGGCAAGATATTCGATGAATTGGGCAACCCAAAGGCAGCCATTCCAGACTACAGCAAAGCAATTGCCCTAAATCCCAAACTACCTGATGCCTACAACAACAGGGGCTGGGCGCGATTTGAAACGGGCGACACTGCGGGCGCCATTGTCGATTTCGATACAGCCATCAGCATCAAGCCCAACTATGCCGAAGCTTTCAACAATCGCGGTTGGGTGCGCCAGCGAGGCGGCAACCCTGAGGCAGCCGTAGCAGACTATACGGCA
>CAIVHI010000502.1 GCA_903905685.1 uncultured Bacteroidota bacterium
ACCCATGCAAAGCAAACTGATCCCGATAAGTTTTCTTTTCATAATACTATAAGTATATTTGAACACCGGAGTGTTGTTATTCCAAATTAGTGTACAATGATAGCGTGGTTTTCCGGAATTTTCAAATTTTTCGTGTTTCTTCCCAAAAAAAACAAAAAATCGCCCAACCCTTCGCCGATTGTACGTGTCGGTGCTACAGCAAGTTTTTGTCAAGTATTACCGCCTGATCTCTTGATTGTACTAGTCCCCGAATGTCTCTTGTAAGGTATACTCTATACAATGCCAGATTGCAACGCATTTCAAATAATACCCTACCTGTACTTATTTCCAGTTCTTGAATGTAGTTTCCCGTGCCTCCCCCTATCAATAAGGTGTCGCCCCACTTTTCTACCGAGCCCATGAAAAGTGCAAACGGCAATTGGGTGGGGTAGGCCTTGAATGTTTTGATTTCATGCCGTTGTTCATCCAGTGCCAATTCCAAAATCCTCGAGCTTTTCCGCCGCACCGTATCGCCGTTGTCAAAGAGCAACAAGTTGTGTTCGTTTGTATAGGTGGCATCATGCTGTTTTAGGAAGGTGCTTTCTGCAGTGAGGGAGAAGTCTGAATTATTCCCACCCAATTTCCAAATGAGCGCTCCAGTCTTGTGGTCTATTTTCACCACTTGGTTGGAGTGACGGAAGGAACATATCAGGTTGCTGTCGGCGGGGTCTATATATAAGGAGTTGACGTGTAGGTAGTCGTGTTTTGCTGCGGTATCGGCATAATTGTTGCCTTCTTCGCTTGCCGTAAATAATTCGGGGTGGTCTGCGGCAATCCATTGCCATATCACTTTGCCGTTTTCCACCTCCTGGATTACTGGCGATGACACGATGATATCTTTAGCGGGTTTCAGTTCTATGGGTATATTTTTGGGGTGTATTTCGCAGACCGCCAATGCAATATAATGGCTAGGGGAGAGTAAGATGAGGTCGTGCAGGTCCAGGCCTTCATTTCGATTCGTGGTAATGTCGCCATAGGGTAGGAGGTGGAAGCGGGCTATTTCGTGCAACGTGGAGTCGGCCAGTACCGCACATCCTGCGGCCATGCCGATTTTCGGGATGTGGTAGGTATTATGGTCGTCTATTAAATAGGTATAATAGTGGTGGCCGTTCAAGTGGTGGTCCCGGAGGCAAAACGGTGCGCCCCTTACGGTTTTTTGCAGCAATACGCTGCCGGTCATATCCATGACTATAATTTGCCCATCCTGCCATCTCGAAAGTTGATACGGGGTGAGCAGCAGGTAGGTGCCCGTATCGGTTCCTGCAACAGGTATGGAATAGTGAAATACAGGAGGGTGCCTATCGGCGGCGATTGCGCGGTGTCGCCGCCAAGCCCAAGCGCCCCAAAGTAAAACGGCAACCGCGGCGGTTGCAGCAATCCGAAATATGGTTTTTTTTATGCGCATCAGTCACTTCTTGGTTGTCGTTCCATCCGTTTCGATGGCGGCTACGAAGGTAGGGCAATTTGCAGTGCGGGTCGGACCATGTACCCGGGCCGACCCGGGGCGGAATTATCGCGCGCCTCAATTGTGCCATTGGGCTGCAGGCCAATTAGCCTTCCTTCGGGGGGTGCAGCAGGCAGTGAGCTGCCTAATTTTTAACATAATGGTGCCTTCCAAAAGATGCGGAAATGGTACTTTCGCAGATTAAGTGTTTGTTAAGATAAGTGGCTTGGTGCTGTCATGGGCAACCTTTTGAAGGCAACAGGTTGCGGCATAAAAAACACGTCCGGCAAAGTAAATGGCAATTTTAGGACATCTCATTGCGCGCTCGCTGCAACTCAGGAAACATTTCAACTTACCTGTAGCGGCTCCCATTACCTATCAACGGCGGGTTTTGCGCCAGCTCATGGAGCGCGGGCAGTATACCGCCTTCGGCAAACATTACGGATTCGACGAAATCCTAAGCAAGGAAATCGATTTCATAAAGGCATTCCGCGAGCGGGTACCGGTTTGTACCTATCAGGAGATGAACGAGAACTGGTGGAAGCGTTGCCGTGTAGGCGAGGAGAACGTTACTTGGCCCGGCAAAGTGAAGTATTTCGCGCTCTCCTCGGGCACCAGCGATGCTGCAAGCAAGCACATCCCCGTGACGCAGGACATGATTAAGGCCATCAAGAAAGTAGGCTTCAAGCAGATGTACAGCATGGTGAACTACCGTGTTGAGGCCAAGACTTTCGAGAAAGGCATCTTGATGCTGGGTGGCACCACGTCGCTCTTTGAAAAAGGCGACTACTACGAAGGCGACATGAGCGGAATAAGCGCGAAAAACATGCCCCGTTGGGTGTCTTCGTTGCTGTACAAGCCCGGACAGAAAATTTCCAAACGACACAAATGGGAAGACCGCATTGAGCTCATCGTGGCTAATGCCAAGAGCTGGGACGTAGGCATTGTGTGTGGCGTGCCGGCTTGGGTACAAATCGTTTTGGAGAAAATCATCAAGCATTACAACGTTGCCGACATCCATGAAATATGGCCCAATCTGGCCATATACATTCATGGTGGCGTGTCGATAGAGCCGTATCGCGAAAGCTTCAAAAAATTGTGGGGTAAGCCCGTCACGTTTATCGAGACCTACATGGCGTCCGAGGGGTCCTTCGGTTTTCAGGCGCGGCCCGGCGGGGGCATCAAGTTGGTGCTCAATGCCGGGGTGTTCTATGAGTTCATCCCCTTTAACTCCGACAACTTTTATGAAGATGGCTTACCCAAGCCATCGCCAACAACCTACCTCATCAACGAGGTTAAGGAGGGTGTTGATTATGCCGTAGTGCTCAGCACCTGCTCGGGAGCTTGGCGTTATATCATTGGCGATGTGCTGCGATTCACCAATGCGGCCGACCATGAAATAGCCATCGTGGGCCGCACCAAGCAGTTCCTCAGCCTTTGTGGAGAGCACCTCTCTGTCGACAATATGAATAAAGCGGTAGAAACGGTGTCGAAACAGATGGGCGTTTCCATATGCGAGTATACCGTGACCGGCATCATTCACGAAAACCGCTTCGCCCATAAATGGTACTTGGGTTGCGACGATGTGAACGTAGATGCAGACAAGCTTAAAAAATTACTGGACAACACCCTTTGCGACCTGAATGACGACTATGCCATAGAGCGCACATCGGCACTCACCGAGGTGTTTGTGGAGATTCTGCCCCAGCAGACTTTCCTCGACTATATGCGCATGAAGGGCAAGGAGGGCGGCATGAACAAATTTCCCCGCGTGCTGAAAGGCGACCAACTGCAGGACTGGGTCAACTTTATATCCACAATCAAGTCATAACACTTAAATCAAGAAAATTATGAGCCGCGTAATGATAATTATGGGGTCCCAATCCGACGAAGCTGTGATGCAGGAATGCGCCAATTGGCTGCACTGGTTCGGCATCTCCCATGAAATGGTCGTTGCATCGGCCCACCGCAATCCCGACAAGGTGAAGGAGCTCATGGTTTCGGCTGCCGACTACGGATTTCAAATCATTGTGGCCGCCGCCGGTATGTCGGCAGCATTGCCGGGCGTTTGTGCGGCCTACACCAGCCTGCCCGTGCTGGGTGTGCCGCTCGAAGGCGGCCTCCCCGGCGGCATAGATGCGTTGTATAGTGTGGTGCAGATGCCTGCCGGCGTGCCTGTAGGCGCATTTGCAGTAGGTAAGGCCGGTGCCCGTAATGCCGCAGTTATGGCTGCCCGCATCTTGGCGCTCGGCGATGCCGATATGGCCGCCAAGCTTGCCGAATTCAAGACCAAGGGTTTCCGCATCTGAGGCGAAGTTTGCACCCATTTTGCCGCATCCATCCCCGCTATCGAAAAAATTAACTGCCTCATAACCGGGCGGCGCTCGCAGTGCCGTCCGGTTTGCTATCTTTAATGTTCAAACCATCAGCATTGACGGAAATCATCATCAACTTAGAGACCGTAAATCCTATAGAGTTCTTCGGGGTCAACAACAGCAAGTTCGATTTGCTCAAAAAGCGGTTCCCGCTGTTGAAAATCCTATCGCGGGGCACGCAAATCAAAATCTCAGGCCGTCCGGAGGAAGTGGATGCCGCTAAAGCCAAGATAGACAGCATCATACAATACCTCGAACGTAACGGTCACCTTTCGGAAAATTACTTTGGCCGTATTTTGGGCGATGGCGAAAACGGCGAACCACCCGTTGACGACCCAGTGAATAACGACATCCTCGTATTCGGCCCCAATGGCAAAGTCATCCGCGCCAAAACCGCCAACCAAAAGCTGATGGCGCTGGCATCCGAAAAAAGCGATGTCGTATTCGCCCTCGGTCCGGCGGGTACGGGTAAGACCTATACCGCAGTGGCTATCGCGGTTAGGGCATTGAAAAACAAATCGGTACGCAAAATCATCCTCACCCGCCCCGCTGTTGAAGCCGGCGAAAGCCTCGGCTTCCTGCCCGGCGACCTGAAGGAGAAGATAGACCCCTACTTGCGGCCCTTGTATGATGCACTTGACGACATGATACCGTCGGACAAGTTGAACTACTACATGGCCAACCGCGTGATTGAAATTGCACCGCTCGCCTACATGCGGGGTCGCACGCTCGACAACGCATTCATCATCCTCGACGAAGCCCAAAACGCTACCGACCTACAAATCAAGATGTTTCTGACGCGTATTGGTCCGGCCGCCAAGGCCATAATAACGGGTGACTTGACGCAGATAGACCTACCTAAAAACCAAAAGTCGGGCTTGTTCAAAGCCACCCGCATTTTGGCCAATATAGACGGCATCTCCATCATCAAGCTCGATGAAGCCGACGTGGTGCGGCACCGATTGGTAAAGCTCATCATCAGGGCCTACGACCGCGACAGCGACGAAGACCAGTCGGACCGCCGCACAGACATTGGCCCACGCACACGCAGGCCCGAAGAAGACAAACCGGCAACAGATACTACCCCTACGGGCGACAAAAAATAGGTCATCCTACCACCGCATATCGGGTTCATCGGGAGGCTTGGGTTGGGAGCGGTAGAACTGTCGACTACGAGCCTTCTGTATTTGACGGTCGAAGATAAGGCGTGCTATTTGGCGAGGAATGTCGTTGCCCGCCGATGCCGCACCCAGTTTGGTTTCAGATATGTCCAGCCTATACATGAGTTGGTAGAAGGCATCGGGGCCTCGTTCCAACCAGCTCACCACTTTGGCAGCGAGGAGGCCTATGATGGCCTCCTCGGTAAGTGTACTGGGCACCGCAATGCCCCATTCCTGCCTCAGCGCGCCCACAGCGTCGTGCAGGGCGGCCGTTTCCAAGTCATCCATCAGAACATTTTGGTGTGTTCGTCCACAATTTTGCACACATCGGCAAGGGCAATGCGCTCCTGCGTCATGCTATCCCGGTAGCGAATCGTAACCGTACCGTCTTCCTTGGTTTGGTGGTCTATGGTAACGCAGTAAGGGGTGCCTATGGCATCCTGCCTGCGGTAGCGCTTGCCAATGCTGTCCTTCTCCTCATAAAAACATTTGAAGTGCGGGCGGCATTCGGCTATCAGGTTCTTGGCCAGTTCCGGCAAGCCGTCTTTCTTGGTTAGTGGCAACACCGCCAGCTTGATGGGGGCCAGCATGGGTGGCAGCGAGAGCACAACCCGGCTATCTTGCTTGTCTGCCGTGCTGAGGTCTTCTTCATGGTAGGCTTCGCTCAAAATCAGCATCACCATGCGGTCCAGCCCAATGGAGGTTTCCACTACATAGGGGATGTAATGTTGGTTGATGTCGGTATCGAAGTAAGTCAGCTTCTTGCCGCTGTATTGCTGGTGGCTCTTCAAGTCGAAGTCGGTGCGGCTGTGAATGCCTTCCACTTCCTTGAAGCCCATCGGGAAATCGTATTCTATGTCGCAAGCCGCATCGGCATAGTGCGCCAACTTCACGTGGTCGTGGAAGCGGTAGCGGCTGGGCGATATGCCCAACGACAGGTGCCACTTCATGCGAGCCTCCTTCCAGTGCTCATACCATTCCTTTTGGCTACCCGGCTGCACGAAAAACTGCATCTCCATCTGCTCAAACTCCCTCATACGGAAGATGAAGCCCCGCGCAACAATCTCGTTGCGGAATGCCTTGCCGGTTTGTGCAATGCCGAAGGGTATCTTCATCCGTCCGGTTTTTTGCACGTTCAGGAAGTTCACGAAAATGCCTTGTGCCGTTTCGGGCCTTAAATAAATGGTATCGGCCTCCTCGGCCACTGAGCCTATTTCGGTAGAGAACATGAGGTTGAACTGGCGCACATCCGTCCAATTGCCCGTGCCGCTCACCGAGCAGGTTATGTTGTTCGATTCTATCAATGTTTTCAGGCCCTCAAAATCGTTGTCGGCCATGAGTTTTTCGGTAGTCGCAATCAGCTCTGCGGCTTTGTCGCGCAGCGACGAAGCCAAGTCGGCAGTCCCGGCAGCTTCGGCCACATCGGCTTGTTGGTTCCAAGTATCGGCAAGGCCCTCCAGCAAGTGGTCTACGCGGTAGCGTTTTTTGCTGTCGCGATTGTCGATCATCGGGTCGCTGAAGTTGTCTACATGGCCGCTGGCCTTCCACACCGTAGGGTGCATGAAGATGGCGGCATCAATGCCTACAATATTGTCGTGCATCTGCGTCATGCTCTTCCACCAGTAGTCGCGGATGTTCTTTTTGAGTTCCGAGCCATACTGTCCATAATCATAAACGGCGCTTAAGCCGTCATAAATTTCGCTCGATTGGAAGATGAACCCGTATTCTTTGCAGTGACCTATCAGGTTCTGCAGTTTGTTTTCGTTTGCCATTACCCCGCAAAAATAGCGGATTGGAGTGGAAAAGAAGAGGGTAGGGTGTGCCGGGTGGGCTAGATTGTGATCGGGAAGGTTTGGTATGTATTTATAGATAAAATAAAATTAATGTATATAGGGGGTGGCATGCTTCGTCCTACCCACGTGTCCGGTATTTGCCGTACGTGCAATTGCAATTACATAAGCATTCAACTATCTCCAAATGTCTTGCAAAGTCGAAATCATGGGCAAATCCGCTTTCCTCGCCCTCCCGCAAACTATCTCGGAGTAGCACATATTTAAGTTCCTCCCGCTCCAAAAGCAGTAACACGTTTCGAATCGCGTCATCTGCCAAACGCTACCTGCCCGAGGCCATTTCATGGGCAGTAAATTGGTGGAAAAAGGCGCCCAAACCAAATTGTTCCCCAAGCGATGTTTGGTTGATGGTACGGCGCAGCTGTTGAATTCAAGTTGAATCTCCTAATCTACGGAGTCCTAAAACAAGTGCGGCCACCCCATGTGCCATCCTCCCTATCTTTACCTAAATTTGCACGAAAAACAACCCATTGAGGATTCATACCGTAGGCTTGGTGAAACAGTATGGTAAACGTATTGTGGTGAACAATGTATCGTTTGAGGTGTTGCAGGGCGAAATCGTGGGCCTGCTCGGTCCCAACGGTGCCGGAAAGACTACGTCGTTCTACATGGTGGTGGGCCTCGTGAAGCCCGACAAGGGCGAGGTGTTCCTCAACGATGTGAACATCACCAAGTTGCCCATGTTCAAGCGGGCCAAGCTGGGCATCGGCTATCTGCCGCAGGAGGCCAGCATCTTCCGCAAGCTGTCAGTAGAGGATAACATCTCCGCCGTGCTCGAAATGACCAACCTCACGCGCGGCGAACAACAGAAAAAGTTGGAAATGCTGCTCGACGAGTTTCGCCTAGGCCATGTGCGCAAGAGCAATGGCGACGTGCTGAGTGGTGGCGAACGCCGCCGCACCGAGATTGCCCGCGCATTGGCAGTTGATCCCAAGTTCATCCTCCTCGACGAACCTTTTGCGGGTATCGACCCCATTGCGGTGGAGGACATTCAGGGTATTGTAGACAAACTCCGGTATAAGAACATCGGCATCCTTATTACCGACCACAATGTGCAGGAGACCCTCTCCATCACCGACCGCGCCTACCTATTGTTCGAAGGCAAGATACTTAAATCGGGTAGTGCAGAAGAACTTGCTGAAGACGAGCAGGTGCGTAAAGTGTACTTGGGTCAGAATTTCGTACTGCGCCGCAAAACCGGTCAGTCGTCGCCTCACCACCAATAGGCAAACAAGTGGTTCCCGTTATTTGAAGAAGGAATATTTCTGCGTATACGGGTCTTTCTTGAAGAGGTAGTGTAACGATACGTAGAAGTTGGGGAAAATGGCCTGCCCTTCCAAGAATGCCGATTTCCGAACATTTACATAGTTGGGTTCTTGGACATCGATGGAATAATAGTTGCGCCCCTGTATCAGGTATAGGTATTGTAGGTTGAACCCAAAACAAATGTAAGCAGGCCGCGAGTCGGTTTGGCCCCACACATATTCCAAGCCGCCGGCAATTATGGGTAGGTAGTTGTCCAAATTGGCGGTTGAGTCTATACTGCCCCGCATTTGGTCGTTATTGTTTTGCGTGAGGAATAGCCCCTTTTGTTTCAGCTTCGTGAACCCGATGCCCATCAACAGGTAGAGTGTGTTGAACTTCTCTCCCATACGGAAAACCATATTGCCATACAGGATGGTGTTGAAGTAGTTGTAGTTCACATCGGCAACCTTGCCGTTGTCGAACTCCGTCAATGGTAGCCGCGTTCTGCCGGCATATACTTTCAGGGTGGGGAAAAACTGGGTGTTGTCGGGCTTGTAGCTCACCCCAAATCCCAAACCGGCGGTAAATTGGCTGTAGTATAAATTGGAGTTATAAGCATTGGTGAGCAATGGAAAACCGCAATCGATGCTGCTGGTGAGCTCGATTTGTGCCGATGCGCGGTTAGGGGCCGTAAAAAGGGAAATCCCCGTAAACAGCATCAAGAATGTTACCCAAGAATTTCCTTTAAATGCCATCACTTGACGGAACCTTTTATGGATTTCGAAACCAGCAGTACCAAAATGGCCCAGCTTACCAGAAAGGCGGCCCAAAACGGCCACCCCGGCACCAAAGGTAACTCCATAGCCTGATTCTTTGCCGCTGCGGCGGCGGCAAATTGCAACAAAGTTGCTGCCCCCAACGCAGTAAATGCCGCTCCCGATACCGTTGGGAGGAAATTTCTTGCCAAGAACCCACCCAAGAATTTGGGTGAGTATCCCAATTGCAGCAATAGTGTTACGGAGTGCTTGGCGCGGGCTATGGTGAGCTCTATAAACAGTACAACCACCAATGTGCCAATGCCCATGAGGAGTATGGCCAGTATGCCGGTGCCGGCGGCAACGGCTTCCACCACGGTGCGCAACTTGCTGAGGCGCAGGTTCTCGGTGTTGGTGGTATAGCGGTGGGCAGCCAAGTATTCGGCAAACTTGGGGTCGGAAGGGTCGTGGGTCTTCAGAATGAGTTGCGATGGGGCACGGGTAAAGGCTGTGGTGCCGAAGGTGGCATTGCCGTAATCCAAAAAAGCCTGAGGCACCAATACCGAGCCTATCCGGTCCGAGAAGCCCACCACATGGGCCATAAATACCCGTTCATGCCCACCGCCACCCACTTTGAGGCGCAGCGCGAGCGACTTGATGGTGTTCTCCGACAGTTGGGGCAAATTCTGGCTGGGCGCAAACACATAGTTGTAGATGTCCATAAACCGTGTAGACAGGATGATGGGCAGGTCGGTGGAGCCCTGCTGCCACTGCCATCCGGGAGGGAGCTGGTCCAAAAACTTGTCGGGCACACTCTCCAACGGTAGGTCGGTGGCAAAGCCGAGGTTGCCACCCATCATGGCATAGGCCGGGAATCGGTTGGAGGCAATGATGCCGATGTCTTCCACTTGCGGCGCCTTGCCCGCATCGGCAATTTCGGCTTCGGAAAATACCGATGTGCCGGCCACGCCCATGTTTTGGTCGGTAATCTTCTTGCCTATCACCAAGAACGTGCTGCCCAAGGCGTCGTTGCTGTGCTTGCCGTGTAGCAGTTGTTCAAAGTTCCACTGTATCAATACTGCTACGAGAAATAAAAAGGTACCGGCAAATAGTGCAGCGAGTGCCGCCCACAGGCGTGCCTTGCCGCCGCCCTGCAACAGCAACTTTTTCAGCATGGCTTTTTGGGATGCGCCGGTCATAGGTTCAGTGTTTTGGAGTAAGGAAAGTAGGTGTTGTCGTCGAGGTCGGCCAGCAGTAGGCCGGCACCGGTTTCGGCCACACGCTCCATAATGAGTGAAGCCGCCTTGGCTATGTTTTCGTGGTCCAGATGGCTGAAGGGTTCATCCATCAGCAGCCAATCGAAGGGTTGCGCCAAGGCCCGTACTATGGCTGTGCGTTGTTGCTCGCCATACGACATGGTGGCGGCCAATGCGTCGCGCTTGTGTGCAATGCCCAAGCGTTCCATCCAAAGGGCAACATGTTCGGGAGATACGGCATTGGTCATGCCGCGCTTCATCTCTATGTTTTCCAGTGCGGTAAGCTCCGGGAACAACCTCAAATCCTGAAAAATGATGCTGAGGTTAGAGGTGCGCAATTTGGCCACCTTTTCGGGGTTCAGTTGGGCAATGTTGTCTTTGTTCCACAAGGCCGCACCGGCAAAGTCGCGGCGAAGTCCATACATGATATGGATAAGCGTCGTTTTGCCGGTGCCCGATGGGGCTTTCACAAAAACATGTTCGCCCTTGTTCAAAATAAAATCCCGGTTCCAAACTTCCGACCGGCCTAGGGCGGGGCGGTCTTTAAGGGGTATGGGCACTATTTTTTGAAACGTCAGTTGCATAGTCGGGAAAATAATCAATCAAATGTAATGCATCGCGGGCCACCAAGGGCCGGCAAATGTCGGTAAGGTTGCAAGTGCAACTTTTATGCCGACATCACGAAAGGCTATCTCCATATTTGGCTTTGGGTCTTTTTTAACGTGAAAATAAATCGTAAATTTGCATCATGGAACTGGTCGCAAAAGTATCCGCGCAGACGCAGCGGTACTTGGATATGGAGGAAAAGTATGGTGCCCACAACTACCACCCACTGCCGGTGGTGATGTCGGAAGGGCGGGGCGTTTTTGTTTGGGATGTGGACGGAAAGCGGTATTTCGATTTTCTGTCTGGCTATTCTGCTGTAAATCAAGGGCATTGTCATCCCAAAATCTTGGATGCCTTCTTAGCTCAAGCCCGCCGCCTTACGTTGACGTCGCGCGCATTCCATAACGATGTGCTCGGCAATTTCGAAGCCTACATTACTAAGCTGTTCGGGTTCGACAAAGTACTACCCATGAATACCGGTGTTGAGGCGGTGGAAACCGCGCTCAAACTGGCCCGCCGCTGGGGCTACGAGCGCAAAGGCATACCTGCCAATATGGCCAAAATCGTGACGTGCACCGAAAATTTCCACGGCCGCACCACTACCGTCATATCTTTCAGTACCGATGATGATTCCCGCCGAGACTTTGGGCCGTTTACCCCGGGTTTTGTGAGTATCCCCTTTAACGATATCCCGGCCCTGGAAGCCGTGCTGGCCGACTCCAACGTCATTGCATTCCTCGTAGAGCCCATTCAAGGCGAAGCCGGTGTGGTAGTCCCAAACGATAGTTACCTCGCCACGGCTGCCGGCATGTGCAAGGCCGCCAACGTGCTGTTCATTGCCGACGAAATTCAAACCGGCCTGGCCCGCACCGGCAAGATGCTGGCCTGCGACCATGAAAACGTTCACCCCGACATCCTGATATTGGGCAAAGCACTGTCGGGCGGTATGATGCCGGTATCGGCGGTATTGGCTGACGATGACATTATGCTCACCATCAAGCCGGGAGAGCATGGCTCCACCTATGGTGGCAATCCCCTGGCCTCCGCCACGGCGATGGTTGCACTGCAAGTGTTGCAAGACGAGCATATGGCGGAGAACGCTGCCGCCTGCGGCAAACTGTTCCGCGAAGGGCTGCTGGCTTTAAATCACCCTTTGATAAAAGTGGTGCGCGGCAAAGGCCTGTTCAATGCCATCGTGATAGAACACCCCAATAAAGACAAGGCCTGGGAAGTGTGCATGAAGTTGAAAGACAACGGCATCCTCGCCAAACCCACCCATCACGACCGCATCCGGTTCGCCCCACCCCTCGTCATTACCCCCAAGCAAATCATGGAGTGTGTCGAAATTATCGGTAGGAGCTTGGATGAGGTTATGGATTGATGCGGGGAATGAAATCATGTCGGGTTTCGCACCGAGTCTGGCAATAAAACGAAGATGCCGACAAAATTTTGTCGGCATCTTCGTTTTATTGATCTAAGTCTTCCCTCAAATCCCCAAAGCCGTAATCGCTTCCGTGAGTTTTTGTTCGGTCTCGTCGTAGTTCATGTCTTGCTTCAGGAAGCGTTTGCCGGTCACCACTTCATACAACTCGATGTAACGTTCCGATATCTGCCCAATCACGTCTTCCGACATATGGGGAACCGCTTGACCGTCCAAACCGCGGAAGCCTTTGTCCATCAGCCATTCGCGAACAAACTCTTTTGAAAGCTGTTTTTGGGGCAGTCCTTCTTCTTGGCGCTGGTCGTATTCATCGGCATAAAAATAGCGGGAAGAATCGGGGGTGTGGATTTCGTCTATTAAATAAATGGTATCGCCAATCTTGCCGAATTCATACTTGGTGTCCACCAGTATCAACCCGCGGTCTTTGGCCATTTCGCGGCCGCGTTCAAACAAGGCTAAGGTGTATTTTTCAAGCTGCGTATACTCGGCTTCCGAAATCAGTCCGCTCGATATGATTTCCTCGCGGGAGATGTCTTCGTCGTGCCCTTGGTGCGCCTTGGTGGTGGGTGTAATGATGGGGTGGGGGAAGAAGTCGTTTTCCTTCATACCCTCCGGCAACGGCACGCCGCAAAGCATGCGCTTGCCGCTGCTGTAGGTGCGCCAAGCATGGCCGGTAAGGTTGCCGCGCACCACCATTTCCACGGGGTAGGTTTCACATTTGTAGCCTATCGTCGCGTTGGGTAGGGGGGCGTCAATCATCCAATTCGGAACGATGTCTTGAGTCGCTTCCAAAAAACGGGCAGCTATTTGGTTCAGCACCTGTCCCTTGTACGGAATGGGGTGCGGAAGCACCACATCGAACGCCGATATACGGTCGCTCACTATCATGACCAAATATTTGTCGGCTATGGTATAAACGTCGCGAACCTTCCCTTTGTAAAATCCTGTCTGACCTTTCAATTGCATAAGAAATGCGTGTTTGGCTTTTAAAGTTCCAAAAAAAAAATCGGGATGCAAAGGTAGCTCAATACAACGAAATGCGTATAGGCCGTGCACGCCGAAACAATATTTTTTTTATTGTTTCAGCCTTTTATAAGACTTGCCGGTTGGCAATTGAAATCTATTGGTTTTTTGGTTGTTGTGAACCGCTACTCCCTCATCGCACCAAAGCGCCCCAACCCTCCGACACTTTTTCGGCCCACTTGGCTTGTCTTGCCGCATCCGTGCCGTGGCGGGTTTCATCGTCATACCGCTCTTGTATGGTTTGGCCTTCCCGCTCATTGTCCTGCCGCACTTGTTCTATGGCCAATCCATAATGGTTTTTATCGGTCTTCAACGCCCGCAATGTGTCGACCAATTGTTGCGCCTGCAGCACCCTAATGGCGAAATGCAACCGCTCATGGGCCAGCAGGGCCGCTGTTTTGCCCGTGGGCTTGAACCATGACTTGTCCTTGGCAAAGTAGGGTGTTACCGTAATGTCTACGTTGATGTGACCATTTTCCACTCTTGTCTTATACCCAAAGCCCACGCCACTTGCCGTGGTCGCCAGCATCGGCGACGCGGCATCGGGTGGGCCTTGGAAGTCGTCGAAATCCAATGTCATCCCGGTTGTATAGCCCACTTGGCTCGGCTTGCCGGTGGCGGAACCCATCTCCACCTGAATGACAACGTCTCCCCTCATGGCCACGTGAGATCGCAGCATATCCCACTGTCCGCTGAACTTTTCCAGGTTGTCGGCCGTGCTCTCCGCCAAAAACGATTCGAAAAAAGGGGCTAAATCCGGTGCCTCCTGGATATCCCCTTCTCTTGAAAACTCCATCAGCTTTTGCGTGCCGGCATAAAACCCTTCTACAAGGGCGATGTGTGCATGGTAACCACCATTCTTGCCTTGTACTGTAACCTTAACTGACATCAATTCCAACGTGATGGGCGCCGCATTCGGGGTTTGGGTGGTTATTGTACGCACATAATTTTGGATTGCGCCCGCAAGCCCGTTGCCGAATTTCCATACCGTTACGCCACCCGAGTGGCCTGTACGGGCGAGGCAGCCGGTGTCTAAGCGGGCATCCCGAACATTCTCAATAAAAAAGCCTTCGGACGAAATGGGTGGGTGATTGCCCGCAAGGCTCAATAGTTTCACTACTTCTGCGTTGGTTCCCAACGCATTGGCCAATATTGCGACAATAAAAACGATGGTTTTTCCCATTTTGTTTCAAAAGGCACCCAACGGAGGGCTTTTTCCAAATGTCGCACTTTACCGGTAAATTGCACAGGTAGCTTTTGGGCAAGTAGGTATGCTTTTTGGACTCGTGTTTTTTACGGTAGTGGCAATGGCGGCCTTGTTTTCACGGATTTCCCACCGTTGCCTGCCGCTGCCCAATGCCTTGGGGTGTCTGGGCTTGGGTACAGGATTGGCCGTCGTTGCGGGCTTGGTCGGACTGGTTGTGCCGACGGTTTTTCGATTTTCGTCCGAGTTCTTGGATGTGCTCAATTTTCCGCACCTGTTTCTTGACGGAATGCTGGCACTATTGCTGTTTGCCGGCGCATTGCACTGGGACGTCTCGGGCTGGAAAGATACCGTGCTGCCCATCGCGCTGCTGGCGCTCTTTCCGGTCGTCATTTCGGTGTTCATTACGGGGGGTGGATTGTTTTACGTTTCCCAAATTATTGGCTTCCCCATTTGGTGGTCTTCTGCATTGTTGGTTGCCGCGGTAACCGCGCCTACCGACCCGGTGGTGGTCATTACCCTCCTGAAGACTTCCGGCCTCCCTAAGCGCCTGTTCGATATCCTGACGGGCGAGGCATTGTTCAATGATGGGGTTGCGGTTGTCGCCATGACGGTGTTGGCCCAAGTGGAAACAGCAGGAGGTAACCACCTGTTTCTATCGGCACTGGTGGCGTTTTGCCGGTTGTCGCTGTTGGGTGGGCTGTACGGCTTCGTTTTAGGTTACGTGATGGCGTTGTTTTGCGTGAGGCTTTCAAATGCATGGCTAAAAGTCACTATCTCATTGGTAGGCGTGTTTGGCGGCTATTGGTTGGCCCACGTCATAGGCGTGTCGGGACCAATTGCCATGGTTGTGGCAGGATTGGTTTTCGGAGCAAGAACGCGTAGCGACGCCGGCATCAACCCTGCATTACGACATGTTTACCGTTTTTGGGAAGTTGCAGATAGGTGGGCGTGTCGAATCCTCTTCACCATCCTCGGTTTGGAGTTTTTCAGGTACGGCATCCTTGCCCTCAACGAGCTCTGGTATGTCATCCCACTCGCGCTGCTTTGCTTGCTATCAAGATGGGTGGGTATCGGGTTGCCGCTGGTATTTCTAAAAAAATACATCAAGCCCACACCCAACACCCATATGTTGCTCACTTGGGGCGGCCTCCGTGGCGGTCTTCCCCTGGCACTGGCCATGTCGTTGCCTGTTGCCATGATTGGTGAAGCTGCAGTTGCCGCCATCTATGGGCTGGTATTGGTATCGGTAGTATTGCAGATGCCTATATTGAATGCAAAGGCGCGCCGCAGTAGGTTGCCGCAGAAGGCGTGAATCTTGACTGGATACGCCTTCCTTGAACGACTACGGTCTGGGGTAGTCAGGACGATTAGTTGTCCAACTTCACCTCAAATACCTTGGGCCAATACTTGCCGGTGATGAAGAAACGGTTGCCGGCCCGGTCGTAGGCAATTCCGTTCATTACCTCCGGTGCTCCACGCACGCCCGTTTCGGGCGGAATACCGCCTTGGCGGCGCAAGGAGCCGAGGTCGGCGCGGCCCACTACCTTTCCTGTGGCGGTATCTATTTTCAGTATCAGCTCAGTCCTCCACTGGTTGGCATAAATGAAGCCGTTTACCATTTCCAATTCGTTGATTTCCTGCACGGGCCCGTGTTCGTCGGCAACAGCAAGCTTTTTGGCTTCGTGCATGGTGGCGGGGTCAAGGAAGTGCAGCACGTTGCTGCCGTCATCAAAAATGAGGTATTTGCCGTCGTTAGTCATCCCCCAACCCTCTGCCGTGCCGAATGAAAACGTTCGTTCCAATTTCATGGTGGCAGAGTCGTAAACAAATCCGGTGTTTTCGCGATAGGTGAGCTGGTAAATTTTACCGCCCAAAATGGTGAGTCCTTCCCCAAAATACTTGCGGTCTAGCGGCATCGATTTCAATACCTTGCCGGTCTTTGGGTCCACTTTCCTCAAGTCGGAATGGCCATATTCACCGGTGCTTTCGTAGAACACGCCGCCGGCATATTCCAAACCCTCCGTAAAAGCAGTAGGGTCGTGCGGGTATTCATTTACAATGCTGAAACCGATGTATTTTGGCGTAATGTCGTAGGCCACTGTGGTTTGTGCCGGCACCATTGCGGCAGAGTCTGCAGGTTTGTTGGCATTGTTGCAGGCTGTTGCAGCCAGCAAGCCAAACATTATCATGCCGTTGATAAAATGTTTCATAAACGGTTGCAAATATAACCCAACCCGCATTGGTTGCGTGCCTTCATCAGGCATGTTTGCGGGTATGGTATTTTTTGAGCGACGGAACCGAAAACACCACCGCCAAAGCCATACACAAGGCCCCCACCATAAACGGCATGCCCGGAAAAATGAATGGTGCACTTGGCCCTGTGAAGTAGGAAAACAGGTTGTTCATCAGGAGTGGTCCAATAAAGGCCGTTATACTCATGAGGCTGGTAAACGCACCCTGAAGTTCGCCTTGCTCGTTCGCGGGCACTTGGTTGGAGATGATGCCCTGCAAGGCAGGACCCGCAATACCCCCAAGGCAGTAGGGCACCAAAATGACGAACATCATCCAGCCCGCACCCGCAAAAGCAAACAACACCATGCCGATGGCGTACAGACTGAAGCCGATGAGTACCGAATTTTTCTCTCCCAACTTGGGTATGGTGTACCGAATAAGCCCTCCCTGCACAATGGCAATCAGCACTCCCACCACTGAGAGGGAGATGCCTACCATCAAGGTGCTCCATTGGAATTTATAGATGCCGTAATAGCTCCAGTTGGACTGTACTGCGTGGCTGCCCAAGCTGAGTAGGAAGAACGATACCGTGAGGCCGGCAATGATGGGATACTTGCGCAAATGGTTCATGGAGCCGAATGGATTGGCACGCATCCAATCGAACTTGCGTCGGTTTTCGCGGGAAAGCGACTCCGGTAGCACGAAGTAGCCAAACAGCAGGTTGAAGAAACTGAATGCGGCAGCCACCATAAACGGCAACCTCACCGACCAGTCGAAACTGCCCGTGACCCCGATTTTGCCGCCTATCACGCTGCTCAAACCGCCAATGGCCGGCCCTATGATGAAGCCCACACCGAATGCTACGCCAATCATACCGAAATTCTGGGCCCGCTTTTCGGGTGTGCTGATATCGGCGATGTAGGCAGAGGCCGTCGTGAAGCTCGCGCCCGTGGCACCCGCAAGCAGCCGCCCGATGAACAGGAAACCAATTGTGGGAGAAAACGCCTGCAACACATAGTCGAGCCCCAAACCCGCCAGCGCAAAAAGTAGCACAGGCCTACGGCCAAACCTGTCGCTAAGGCCACCCAAGATAGGTGAACACATGAACAACATGATGGCATAAGCAAAACTCAACCAACTGCCATAGCGTGCGGCGGTCGTGATGTCTCCCGCAGTGAGCTGGCGAATGAGCGTGGGGATGACAGGAATTATCAAACCGAAACCAATGACGTCGATCAAAATGGTCACGAAAATGAAGCCCATTGCGGCATTACGTTGAACAGCCATAGTTGTTGCAGATTGCGGTAAAAATAGATAAAATCAACCGATATCTGCAAAACGGAATCTATGGCACGAGCTTGTTTTTTGGCGCTGAAGGCCAAATTTAAAGGGCATATCATGGCACATCATCGAGCCCCGGAATAATACACTAATGACTCCTTGACACTGAAAATCAAAAAACTATCTTTGCAATTACAGTTGTTTTTTTGGACATTCAACCAAAGATAAATAGCCTGCCAATCATGTTGCAACAGAGGAAACCCAGTGTGCGAATAACCTACCGGTATGCCACAACCGCATTTTTTGTCCTTTTGCTGCTCGGCGGCACGGTTGGGCAGGCCTCGGCCCAAAACAAGGCACGCGTAAGGATCGACTCCTTGTTGCGGGTGATGGGCGGCATGAAGTCCGACACTTTTCTTGTTAATGTATATTGCAAATTGGCGTTTTCCTACCAAAACCTGAACCCGGACTCAGGGTTGTACTACGGCAAACAAGGCTACGAATTGG
>CAIVHI010000503.1 GCA_903905685.1 uncultured Bacteroidota bacterium
ACCTTCCGCAGCAGCGGCGGTCAAAAATCCCAATGCCTGCAACGATGCAACCCTTAAGGATGCCAAAAAGCTGTATACATCGCTGTGTTCACCCTGCCATGGCGACAAAGGCAAGGGCGACGGCCCGGCAGCCGGTGCCTTGACGCCTAAACCCGCCAACCACACATCCGCCGCAATTCAGGCCGAATCCGACGGTTCGCTGTTCTGGAAAATTTCGGAAGGTCGTGGTGCCATGGCTGCCTACAAAGGTCAACTCACCGAGCCCCAGCGCTGGAGTTTGGTATGTTTCATCAGGTCACTCAAAAAATAAGTTCACCCCAAAAATGAGTTTATCATGAAAAAGTCAATCCTCCTTGCCTTAATGTGCTCCGGTTCAACACTGTGCAGTCTAAATGCCGAGGCTCAAGACAGTGTAGCGGCAGCACCCGGCATAGACCAAAAAATCACCGAATACCGACCAGGCTCTGCGCACTTCATGCTTGCCGGCCTCACCACCTTTGGCTTTGTGATGGAGAAAAACACTACATCGTCTACTGTAGGCGGCCCATCCATCATCACCAAAAACAGCAGCATTGGCGATGCCGACCGTTACGAATTCAGCCCCATGTTTCTTTGGCGCCAAAGCGATAAGGTGTTGCTGGAATTCGAACCGTCATATACCGGTGGCAATTCTTTAAGTGTAAACTGGGCCGACGTATCCTATTTCCTTACACCGGGCTGCATCATCCGCGCAGGCTATCTAGTGCTGCCCTTCGGCATGTATTCCAAACGCTTGGCGGCAGGCTGGATCAACAAACTGACCTCAGACCCTATTGGTATGGACATGCCGGGCAGCGACTACGGTGTAGAAGTTGAGGGCGGCTTCCCTATGGGTAACATGAAATGGAACTACGACATCGCGGTGTCCAATGGCTTCCAAATGGATTCCACGGGTTCCATCTCTTCGGTGGGCATCACTTCCCCCAACCTGAATAAAACGATATGCGGCCGCATCGGGTTACTGCCACACGCCGGCTCCAACCTCGAAATCGGGTTTTCCGCCTTGGGTGGCAACCTCTATGCACCGCAAAACTACAACTATGGCAACCCTACGTTAATGATGTATGCGTTCGACTTGAGCTACTACAAAAAAATAGGGATGTTCACACTCAACCTGAAGGGTCAGTACAATGTGGAAACCGTCAACAAACAAAGCTATCTCAATCCCCTCGATACCACCAGCCACACCGCCACCTATACATTCAACAACACCGTTACGGCAGGCTTCGGACAACTTTCGGTTCGTCCAACGGGCTTGGAAAACTTCGTCAAGAATTTTGAGCTCGGCTACCGCTATGTGGTTTACAACACTCCCGACGCCTCCCTCTGGGGACAAAACTGGACGGAGAACGACATCTGCCTCAACTATTGGCTCAGTTGGCGCCAAGTCATCAAGATTGGCTACGAAAACATCAACAATGTCGTTAAAGACAACCCAACGGTGGGCATTACCGGCTCCACTACCATTACTTCCAGATTCATCCTCCAATTTTCCACACAACTCTAAAACCAACAACTATGTTACGCAAGAAAACAACACTCATGGTTATCGTTGCACTGATAGGCGTTGGAGCAACGATAGGATGCAAGGAAAGCGAAGCGGTAAAAGCCAAAAGCGGGGCTCAACTTTGGGCCGAAAACTGCCAACGCTGCCACAACCTCCCAGACCCGTCCACATTCTCCGACGAACAATGGTCAATATTGGTCATGCACATGCAAACCCGCGCATTACTTACCAACAACGAACGCGACAAAATCTACACCTTTATGCGGCAATTCAACCGTTAATATAGACACCACCACCTTATAAATCTTATTTTCACGCAATAAATGCAAGTTGTCCTGGAAGCACATTCCGGGACAACTTTTTTTGCCTATACCGGTATTCTCCAAGCATTAACCCTTCGAGGCACTCCAAGTATCTGGTGGGCTCCAACAATACTTAAGCATCCATCCCAATGCGACATCTCTAGCGGTCAATATAGCTCGGCGACTAAACGGAGCAGAATATTTGAACCATGAAAAAGCAAGAAATAGCACTACGGCAACTCGTTCAAAAGACACCAAAATATGCCGCGCGAAGGCTTTTTGAGGATTATTATCAACTATCTTATCCATCAACCCAAACAAGGGCCATTCTTTGCTTTGCACTAGCCAAAAGAGCGCAAACACGACACCTAATGGCGAAGCAATTGCCGGCCCGACCAAACCCCGAGTTGATCTTGGGTATCAGCAGTGCCCAGACCCAGAATAGGTGTCGCCCGGCTCCTCATGAATGCAATCGAATCCACGTAACCAGAGGTTGCATTGACGGCACTCTGCAATACTTCTCTTGCGGATATTGACGCAGACAAAACCGGCATTACCTAAAATGTGCTCATAGGTACCCTACTACCCAAATCACTATCCGGATTGCCGTTACCAATCCGGTCAAGTTATTAGATGGGTATACGAAACGGGCCCTGCGGCATTTCCCACATCAATGGGGTTACGGCAAACAAGCCTATGGAATGACACACAAAAAGGGCTGCCTTCTTGCGGAAGGCAGCCCTTTTACAATTTACGTCCCTAAGGTTACTGAACGACTACTTTGAACTTCTCTTGAGTTCCATCGGGCGAACGTAGCACAATCAGATAAACACCGGGTGCAAGGCGACTTACGTCGAGTGTACCCTTACCGGAAGTCATTGCGATCTCTCCACTAAATACCGTCGACCCAACATAATTCAACACCAGAACCGGCAGAACGGAGCTATTGGTATTGTTTTGCTCGATATTCAATATTGACGTAGCCGGATTGGGATAAACCGAATAGCTAAATCCATCTGTTTCTGCCTCCGAAGCACCGTTGCCACCAACACGAGCACAGGAATTTACGGTCAAATTGGTCGTCGCCAAACAGCCGTTCTTATAGTAAGAGATTATTGTGGTACCCGCTGCAACACCCGTTACGACGCCGGTAACGGTATTTACGGTTGCCTTCGTAGTCGCTGAACTGTACCAGTTCCCGCTAGGCATGGAGTCAGCCATGGTTACTGTACTTGTAGTACATACACTGGTTGGGCCGGTTATTGCAGGAATTGGCGCACCAACATTGATTTGACGAATCTGATAGCAGCTGGAACCCGTATAGGTAATAACACCGGAACCGATACCAACCGAGGTGATTGCACCCGTCGTACTCCCAATGGTCAAAATTGCCGACGCGGTAGTTGACCACGTTCCACTTGGTGTCGCATCGGTTGCAGTCCCTGTACCACCTGTGTTACATATTGCGCTGGTACCGCCAATGGCCGCCACATTATTTGTAATAACAGTAACCGCCTGAACAACACTGCAAGAAGACTTGGTGTAGGAGATGGTCGTAGTTCCGGTTGTAACTGGAGAAATTACACCTCCCGAGTTTATGGTTGCGACTCCCGGAGTACCCGAACTCCAAACACCACCTGAGGTAGCATCAGTCAGCGTCCCAACGTTTGAAAGGCATACCGTACTAGCACCAGAAATTGCAACCGGCCCGTTTACAGTCGCAGTAGCGGTTACAAAACATCCGCCTACAGTGTAAGTGATTGCCGCTGTACCCGGAGTTAAGCCCGACAACACCCCATTGGAGCTTCCAACTGTTACAACCGCCGGATTGGCAGAAGTCCACGTGCCACCTACAGTAGCATCGGAAAGCGTTGAAGTTGCTTGGTTACAGAGTGCAGCAGTTCCTCCGATAGAAGCAATCGAAGACCCCGCTGAAACCGTTAAGGACTTAGTGGCCAAGCAACTATTGTATTGATAGGAAATCAACACCGTTCCCGCTGCGACCCCTGTAATAACTGCTGTTGCACCAGTAGCACTGATGGTAGCAACGGATGTACTTGACGAATTCCAAACACCGCCCGTAAGGGAGTCAACCATCGTGGACGTTGCACCGGGACATATGCTAGTGCTTGTAGCAGAAACTATGGTAGGAGTCGGCTTCACCAAGAATGAATATGTTTGAAAACAACCATTGGCTGAAGTATAGCTTATCGTGGTTGAACCGGCTTGAACACCCGTTACAACACCTGTTGCATTTACAGATGCTGTAGCAGTTGCTGCCGACGACCATGTACCTCCGGCAGTAGCATCGGTAAGTGTAGTTGTCTTTGTCGGGCAAACGCTTGTCGCACCTGCAATGGCATTAGGCGTCTGCAATACGGAAGTCGCTATGGATGCTGCACTGAGCGATGTACAACCGTTCGCGTTGGCATAATTTACAGTTACGGTCTTCGTACCTGTAGTCAACCACTGTAAGGTAACCGTAGTATTGGAAGTACCTATACCTCCCGAACTAATCGAGTAATCGGTACCCGCTGTACCTGGAACACTCCAAGTATAATTGGACTGTCCGGATTGGGTAGTATAGGTAGTGCCAATGGAAGTACAAATACTGGCACCGGGACTCGCAGTAAACGTCGCGGTTGGTACCGCGTTAACAGTAATGTTGTTAGACGCAGCACTCAATGCCGAGCAACCATTGGAGTTGGAATAATTTACCGTTACAGTCTTAGACCCGGTAGTAAGCCACTTGAGGGTTGCCGTATTGCTTGACGTGCTCAAGCTACCCGATGTAATGGTATAATCAGTGTTCAGTACCCCAGGCACATTCCAAACGTAGTTGGATTGTCCGGCTTGGGTAGTGTAAACAACGGTCGAAGAAACACAGCTCGTTGATGCAGACGGCGAAGTGAAACTAACAGAAGGAAGTGCATTTACGGTCGTTGAAGACGACGCCGGCGAAGACGACGCACAACCATTGGAGTTGTTGTAATTCACGGTTACGGCCTTCGCACCTGAGGTCAACCATTGCAGGGTAACGGTATTGCTGGCGCTACCCGTACCACCCGCTGAAATGGTATAGTCTGTATTCAGTGTGCCCGGTAGGCTCCATACATAGGACGACTGGCCCGCTTGAGTGGTGTAGGTTACGTTGTTGGATGCGCAAACCGATGAAGCCGGAGAGGCAGTGAACGAGGCTACAGGCAATGCGTTGACAGTAGTCGTACTGATCGCGGCAGCTACAGAAGTACAACCGTTTGCATTGTTGTAGTTAACCGTCACCGTTTGTGCCCCTGCGGTCAGCCATTTTAGGGTGACGGTGTTGCTGGCCGTTCCTGTGCCACCGGAAGTAATCGTATAATCGGTATTAAGTACGCCCGATACATTCCAAATATAATTGGACTGGCCGGACTGCGTAGTGTAGGTGGTTGCAGTTGAAGCGCAAATGGTGGAACCCGGTGCCGAAGTGAACGTAGCGACGGGCAACGAAACCACTGTTGTTGCGGAGTTGGCTACGGCCGCCGAGGTACATCCGTTGGCATCCGTATAGTTAACCGTAACGGTCTTGCCGCCTGTTGTGAGCCATTGCAATGTTACCGTGCTGTTGCTGCCGCCGGTACCGCCCGAGGATACCGTGTAGTCCGTATTCAAAACGCCGGGTACGCTCCAGATATAGGAAGACTCGCCCGATTGTGTGGTGTAAGTTACGGTTGTACCCTCACAAGTGGTAGATGAAGGTGAAGCGGTAAAACCCGCTACGGGAAGCGCGTTCACATTGGTGGCGTTGCTTGCTGCCGAAGCCGAAGTACAGCCATTGGCATCGTTATAATTTACGGTTACGGTCTTGCTGCCTGAAGTCAACCATTGCAAAGTGACCGTGTTGCTGGCGCTGCCGGTACCGCCCGATGAAATCGTGTAGTCGGTATTCAAAACACCCGGCACGCTCCATGAATAACTGCCCTCACCCGATTGGGTGGTGTAGGTAACCGATGAAGAAGCACAAACCGATGCCGCTGCACCCGAGGTGAACGACGCGGTAGGCAGACTGTTGACAGTGGTCGAGTTGGACGCCGAAGATGCCGATGTACAACCGTTGGCATCGGTGTAGTTCACCGTAACTGCCTTGCTGCCGGAGGTCAACCATTGCAAAGTCACTGTGCTGTTCGAAGTTCCTGTACCACCGGCCGAAACCGTATAGTCGGTGTTCAAAACTCCAGGCACCGACCAAACATAATTGGATTCGCCCGACTGGGTGGTATAGGTAACTGATGTAGTAGCGCAAGTTGAAGATGCAGGTGATGATGTGAAAGAGGCCGTAGGCAATGCATTAACTGTCACAACTTGCGTCGCTGCGCAACCGGTTACAGGCATAGTATAAACAACGGTAAGTGTTCCTCCAGCCACGCCGGTAACATTACCACTTCCATCAACGGTACCAAATCCGTTGGAGCCTGACCATGTTCCGCCGGCAACCGAATTGGCGAGTGCTGTAACGGCTCCTACACATACAGTGGACGTTCCGGTAATGGAGGCAGGAGAAGAAACGACTTCATTGAATGTTGTAGAGAAAGTTCCACAGGAATTGGAAATCGTAAAGTTGATTACCGCACTGCCATTGGCAACACCCGTAACCAAGCCGGTCGAAGAATTAACGGTCGCCACCAATGGACTCGATGAACTCCAAGTTCCTGCTGCAGATGCCGATACGTCCGAAAGGGCATCAGTACCCGCAACGCAGGTAGTGCCATTACCGGTGATGGTTCCTGCCGTTTGGGCACTCTCTACCGTAATTGCAACAGTTGCAGTATTGGTAAGTCCATTGCCGTCGGTTACCGTAACGGTATAGGTTTGCGATGAGCCGGGAGAAGCAACAACTGACGTACCGGTGGTTACAGATAGACCGGTTGAAGGTGCCCAAGAATAGGACAATGCCGGATCGCCTGAAGAAGCGGTCACATTCAATGTAGTGGAACCTCCGCTACAAATGGTAGCCACAGTGGCTGTCGCAGAAACAGTAGGACTCACATTAGATACACCCGTAATGATATTGGTCGTTCCCGAAATTCCGGTCGCCGTCAATTTATGCAACGACGTGTTCGCAGCATCATAACGTACCCAAGGTATGGACACCGGCAATGCGCCTGTCATCAGTTTAGATTCCGTTCCGGAAATATCGGCAGTTACGTATTGTGCTGAAGTCAAATTATAGGTGGGTGCCGTGATTCCGGTAGTCGTGACCGTCCAATACCTGTTAAGGAAATTGGATACGTTTGCGTTGTTGGTAGCCTTGAGGTCATTTGAGGTGACGGCAAAATAGGATGCACCCGGAGCATAGGTACCGGAAGTAGGCGCAATAATGACGGGTGTATAATTATAGAGGGTATCGCCAATGGGGAACAAAAGGCTTCCCGACCCTGACGTATACATTTGAAGTACGCCTGAACCAGTCGTCATTACCAAACAACTATCATCACCCGAGGCCAACGCAATGCTTCCGCCATTATTGATGACCAAATTGAAGCTGTCCACACGAAGCGGAGAATTCAAAGTGAGTGTTCCATTTACGGTAAGATTACCTGACAAATAATAATGGGCCGGACGATTCAGGTAAAGGTTACCAACGGTCACACCGGCCAATCTGGACACCGTTGTATCCGTTCCCTTCATAACGATGGAACCTGTTCCCGTATGGGTGGCCGTTCCCGTAAGCTGACCATTCAAGGTCAGGGTATTGCCACCATCATTCAGTATACCCGATACCAGATTCAATTTATTGTTTACAATTATCGACCCGTTCAAGGTATTGGTACCACTGCCGGCCGAATTGTACAACGACTTATAGGTACCTACCGCAATAGACTGGCCACCCGTTGGGTTGTTGTAGTTGATAACCATGTTCCAAAGCTTGTTGGCAGGCAAGGGGTTTGCCGATGTGCTTTGTGTTTGCAATTGACCGGCACTACCTGGAAAAACCGTAAAACTTCCCGAAATATTGTTGTTACCCAAATTCAGACTACCCGTTGTAGTATAATACAATTGGGTATTGATCGTGATGTCTCCCGAAACCGTATTGGTCGTGCCCGTCGTATTGCTGATGGTCAAATTGTCATACGTACCACCAACAACCGTCTGCCCGCCTGTACTTGCAGCGAAGTTTACAATACCGCCACCCGACCATGACAAACCTGACGGCAGTGGGGTAGATGATGTTGAAGAAGGAACCGATGTTTGGATAGAACCGGCATTGGAAATGGAAGGACTGCCGGTCAAAACGTTCGATGTGCCAAAGTTGAGGTAAGAAGACGAAGTCGTAGTCTTCAGTAATGTAGTAACTGAGATATTTCCTCCGGCCGAACAACCTGAGCCGGCAATTGTCAACTTATTGTAGGTGCCTTGCACAACCGTTTGGCCATAACCGGCTGCGGCATATTGCACTTCTCCGCCCCAAGACATACCGGGGGTCAAGGGTGATGCACTTGTTCCTGTCGTAACTTCAGTCATCAGGATACCATTAAGGTTGAGGGTTGCTGCGGCTACGTTCAGCGTACTCAAAGCACCCATATCGAACGTGCCACCGGCCGTGGTATTGAGCGAACCGGTAACCACTATGCTGCCGTTTGCTTTGTCGCTTCCTGTAGACGCGGACGAGTTTTGCAGATACAAGTTGCCATATGTGCCTGAAGATACGGTTTGGCCACCACCTGCGAGGGTGTAGTATACAGAACCCGGTGCCCAATTCTTACCTTGCGGAATAGGTGTTGTAGACGTAGTTGTTGGAACTGCAGTCTGTAAGATACCGCTATTACTCACGGTAGTTGTAGTGCCGCAAGTCAGCTTATTGGCGGCCATGTTCAGAGTAGCCGAACTACCGATATTCAATGATGTTGTTATCGACAAGGCACCCGCAGCGGCCGCGCCGCCCGCACCTGTGACGCTGAGGCTATTGTAAGTACCGGTCGGAACCGTTTGTGCACCGGAGCCATAGAATTGGACTGTGCCACCCCAACTCTGACCTGTTGGCAATGCAGTGGAAGACGTGGAAGAAGTCATCAATGTACCGCTGTTCGAAATGGTCGAAGGCGTAATGGCGTTCCCGCCCAAATCAAAACTCCCGCCGGCGGTCGTCGTCAACTTTGTGGTGACGGACACGGTTCCCGATGCAGTATTTGTTCCAGAGGTATTACCCATAACCAGCGTCGCATAAGTACCGGCCACAACTGTCTGGCCACCGGCTGCATAACTTACCGAGCCGGGCCAAGAAATCCCCGATGATAGCGGTGAAGTAGAAGTGTTGCCGGTACGGATGGTTCCTGTATTTGCAATAGAGCCATTTACCGCCAAAGCACCGGTACCCATGTCAAAGATGCCGCCTGCATTGCTGAAAGCACCGTTTACGGTAATGCTTCCGCGAGCGGAATCAGGATTGGTAGTACTGGTATTGCTGATGGTAAGGTTGTTGTATGTACCGCCTGCGACCGACTGTGAATTACCGCTATATTGAACAGTACCTCCCCAAGAATAGCCGGATGGCAGTGGAGACGTTGAAGTGGAAGACGGCACAGACGTAATGAAAGTGCCCGAGTTGGCTACCGAAGTAGGCGTACCACCCAATAAATAGGAAGTCGTCGTAGAGCCTGCATTCGTGAATGCTCCAGTTACGGCAATCACGCCATTTAGCGTGTAGGCAACCGATGACCCTGAAAGGCTCAAATTGTTGTAGGTGCCCGCTACAACCTTCTGCGAGCCGGATGTGGCTGCGTATTGCACAGTTCCCGAGAATGTTGAGCCCGTGGGTAGCGGAGTAGCAGATGTACCCGGAGACAACGTAGCAATCGTTCCTCCGCCGGCATAGGTGCCGGTGCCGGTGATTACGAAGGACGTTCCAAGTGCCAGCGTCGTGCCCGAAGCCACGTTCAACACACCACTATTCTGGATGGAGGCCAACGCCGTAACAACGCCACCGGTACTCAAAATTGCGGTACCACCTGTATTGATGGTCAAGGCGGTAAGCGTTGTACCCGCATTCATCGTCAAAGTTCCGCCTGTGGATACCGTGATTGATAAACCCGAGGCAAACGAGGGTGCCACGGAAATAGTGAGACCCGAATCCACTTTCAGGAATCCAGCCAAATTCCACGCCACACTGGTGGTCAACCCGCCTTGGGTATGGGCGTGCCATGTAATCCCGTGAGTTGAAGCAAAGCTATCGATGGTTGGGGACGTACCACCCACACCATTGGTGCTGGTAGTCCAATTCGCCGGATTTGTCGCATCGAGCGGTGTTGCGGAAGCCCTGGAATAATAGGAGGCCGCCGACGATGTGAATGCTTGAAGGCAACACACAACAAGGGGTAGAATGTACTTTCTCATAAGCGGGAGATTTTAAACACGATGTCTGAAACTAATAGAATTAGATTCAAAATACAAAATAAAGCATTTTTTTCGACTCGGCGCGCAAATTTCTATAATAATTTTCCACACCTAGTGCGTCAACACCGAGCCTTATTAACAAAGCCGCAACTAAAATCAAGCCCTTCCGGCAGGGTTTGATATCATACCCATTGGGGTGTATCAAGGAAACAGAAAACCATAGCATGCAGCGTCTTTCCGCTACCGCCACTTCAATGTATTCAAAATGTGTAGGATATCCTGTTGAATAAAATCAGATGCAGGTTTTAGTGAATCTGCATTCGGGGTAACGTCGAAATAAAGCGCGCCCCTTATAAAATGCTTCGTGGAGTCGGTTGCGGTAAATTGGTAACGTGTGGCCACGTTCCCCCCAACGGTGTATACCACGCAATCGTTTCCTTGCGGAGAAAAAAACTCCGTATGATCGATGAAGGCGGCCTTTTCATGGTGGAAAAATGACATTTCGTATGATGCCGCCACCAACTGATCAAGTGTCTGCTTTGGGGTAACATCCTTGTAAGTGATGTTGATGACGCCATTGAACTTGGGCAAATAAATATTCAACCAAAATCGGGTTTCATCATGCTTACCGTGAGAGTCGGCGGTATCTTCTTGGGCATCCCCATATACAGGCATCTCAAATGTATAGGGAAATCCGGGCTTGTCGAACAGTTTGTATTTATGCTCCGAAGGGGTGTCTAACTTGAAATAGCCGCACGGTTTTGGGGTAAAGGCTGCGGGCCGGCAGGCCAAGAGCCCAAAAAAAATCGCAACTAAGCAACCAACTCCTATCCGCATGAGGCCAAAAATAAGATTTTTGGCAGAATGGTGCATTCCGATGTCGGTTTGCACCAAATTTGCCATTATTTTTCTACTATGCCGGCCATAACGACCCTTAAAACACCGCTTGGTGAAATGCTCTGTGGGGCAACCGACCAAGGTCTCTGCCTGTTCGACTTCAAATACCGCAAGCTGATTCCCGCAAATTTGGCACGTATCGAAAAGCTGACCGGAGAAACTTTTAGAGAGGAGATACACCCGCTGTTTCCTCTTGTACAAGAGCAGATTGCCACCTATTTCGAGGGCACACTTACCCGATTCTCCATTCCATTGCATATGGTGGGCTCCCCATTCCAAATACGGGTATGGGAGGCATTGCTCGCCATACCCTACGGCACCACAAGGTCTTATGAGCAACAGGCCATTGCCATAGGTAGCAAGGAAAGCATTAGGGCCGTGGCATCTGCCAACGGCGAAAACAGCATTGCCGTGATGGTACCCTGCCACCGTGTAATAGGCAAAGACGGCTCCCTTACGGGCTACGGCGGCGGCCTGCCCCTAAAAAAGAAACTGTTGGACCTTGAATCGAAGATTACGGGCAACGCCCACCAGCAGTCGCTATTTTGATGGTAATGGCACCTTTAAGTCGACTTTTGGCACTTATTTCCGTTTTTCCAAAACTTCATTGTAACTCTTCAACTGCAATGCCCTTGCCTTTACGAGGTCTACCCTACAGTTGGCCCGCATTTTAACCCAAGTTTTACCGGGCCTATTAAACGCAATGTCATAGGTTTTGAATTCATTGTCCCTAAACGACATCCAAACGTCTTGCGAGTGTTTTACCGAGGCCCTGTCTTTGTCAGACTTCAGGTTCCTCAATAGCCTCTTCAATTGCTGGTCCAGCACTTTGTCCCAAGAGGCATAGGCTTCAAAAGCGCACACATAAATATTCTCCGTAGAGGTGTCCCTGGCAAGGCAGGCGGCATAATGCACGTCAATAGGGTTTTGATCCAATTCTTGCGCTGCGCCTATACTGCAGCCCAGCGTCAAAGCAGCCAACGCTAATAAGAACGGCTTCTTCATAAATGCAAATGTTTTGAATTATGAAACAGGTTTCTATGGAACGGCAACTTCAATTACAGTGTTCACCAAATGTTCATCATAATCCATGCCAACCTTGATGTAATTGTCGGTATACCCTTCCATTCGTCCATCTTTGCCCAAACTCTCAAACAGTACTTTCCGGGTTTCACCACGAAATTGATCTCTAAAATGGGCTGCTTTATGTTCAGAGAGTGTTCGGAGTATTGCATTGCGCTCTTGCCGCACCCGCTCCGGCACCCTCGCCTGCATCTCAGCGGCCAAGGTGTTTTCTCGTTCGGAGTAGGTAAAAACGTGTAAGTAAGCTATGTTCAAATCGGCAAGGAAGGCGGCCGTTTCCTTAAAATCGGCATCGGTCTCTCCAGGAAAACCCACGATAACGTCTACACCGATACTGCAATGGGGCATCAGTTTTTTAATGAACGCCACCCGGTCGGCATACAACTCGCGTTTATACCTGCGCCGCATGAGTTGAAGAATCTTGTTGCTTCCACTTTGCAATGGTATGTGGAAGTGCGGCATGAATTTCCGCGAGCCCGCCACAAATTCAATAATTTCGTTAGTGAGCAAATTGGGCTCGATCGATGAAATGCGGATGCGTTCTATACCCTCCACCTCATCCATGGCCCGTATCAAGTCTTCGAAAGACTCGGCATGACCTTGCCCTCCCGAGTTCCCCTTACCAAAGTCGCCCAAGTTGATGCCGGTCAGCACGATTTCTTTAATGCCCGCGCCTGCAAGCTCCTTCATGTTTCCCAAAACGCCCTTAACTGTGTCCGACCTGCTTTGGCCGCGGGCCAGCGGAATGGTGCAAAAACTGCAATTGTAGTCGCAGCCGTCCTGCACCTTCAAGAAAGCCCTAGTCCGGTCGCTGAGGGAGTAGGATGCATTGAAGGAGAGCCCTTCGGCAGTATCGCATGAATAGACTGCTGCCTGTTGAGGTGCGGTAGTCGAGAAAACCTCGTTAAGGCGGGAAGGCAGGTTGAATTTTTCTGATGCCCCCAATACGAGGCTCACCCCGGGAATCGCAGCTATTTCGGTGGGCTTCAGTTGTGCATAGCAGCCCGTGATGGCGATTTTCGCATCGGGATTTTTTCGGCGGATGCGCCTTACAATCTGCTTGCACTCTTTGTCCGCGTTCTCGGTAACGGAGCAGGTATTGATGACGAAAACATCGGCATCGTCATTGAAATCGGTCTTTACATAACCCTCTCCCTCCAGTTGGCGACTGAGGGTAGATGTCTCTGAAAAATTCAACTTACATCCCAGTGTATGGAAAGCAACCCGTTTTGTCATTAGTAGAAAGTGTCGGCAAAATTAGGGAAAAACGAATTTTGCGATCCCGAAGCATGCATAGGCATACGGCACCACTATGAAGGGCCGATGCCAAGGCTAAATAATTTAGTGGTCAGCGGGATTCGACTTCTTAGGAGTCGTGCGGAAACGGTAGGAGAGCCCGGCATTGATCAGACCCTTATACCCTACCCCTACTTCCGCGAATGCGGCAACCTTCCGCCCTACGCGAATGCCGAACGGTGTGAACTGGAATCCCCACAATTTGGGACCCGTATTATCGGCATGACCTGGATTGAGGTTGAGGTCGTCGAACACGGTGAGACCCATTGCAGCTACCCCATACAGGCGAATTCGCACGCGGTCGTCCTTGGTATCCAAATATTTAATGGTGACTTCGGGAGAGAACGTAAGTAGACTGCCCCAATTGTTGATGTTCTCGAACCCTACACCCAAACCAATGGTCACATTATTGTTGAGATAATACCTCATATTGATGTTGGGGGTACCGGTAGAGGCACTTAAAGGAGGCCCCTGTTTCAAAGTAAAATAACTGTAGTATCCATAAGCGAGCCCGATTTCGGCCTTGCCTTGTTGGGCTACCGCCGTTAAGGAAAAAGCTGAAACGACCACGAGGACACTGCAAATCTTCATCAACCTTTGAAACATGAATTATGGATTTTAACTTGGAAAAGTAGATTTGGGGGATAAAGTTAGCCTAAACTTTTATTCTATCAAAACGCACACCCAAGCTGCAAGCAGCTACGCAATATTAGCCCTGCTCCTATTTGTAAACGGCATTATAGAAACCGATATAGGAATCCGTCTTTTTGTCGGCATATAGCTTAAGGTAATTGGAGGCCGAGATGATCAATGGGGTACATTGCGACGAATTGAACGAACCGAAAAGCGAAGATGCTTTCATCAAGTTGAGATAAGCAGCAGCAGAATCGGCATTCTTGAAGCCCTTCACAACCATCACGGTTTGGTCTATGGCGAAATAATCCAAAATCACGATGTGCGACGCAGCATTGGCAGAATCGAATGACTTCACCTTGTTTTTCAGTTGGGTAACCCTACTATCCAGCCCAGGGAGGATGACGATGCAGTAATGCGTTTCAGCCCGATTGTTGCCATACATGGTAGGCACTTTGGGTGCAGGCTCGGGCTTTGGAGCCATACCGGAGTCTGAGGGCGAGGTGCCTTTTTTTGCCAGGGCAGAGTCGGTAGCTGTAGCGGCCTGTTTGCCTTGCTCGCCAGGGGTGGCTTTGTACCAAGCCGGCAACCCGGTTTTCCTCACCGAGGCTACATAAGCCTTAATCGACTTAGCCCAATCTGAAAGGGTATCGGTTGCGGGATAAGTTTTGAGGAATGCGTTCAATGCCGTATCGGCTTTGTCCAAATTGCCCATGCCTGCAAGCGCCATGGCTTCCGCCACCAAAAACCGCTTCTTGAAATAAGGGTTGTCATATTGCTTTTTACCGATATCGATACGCATCAATGCTTCGGAATACTGCCGGTGAAGGAGCATGTTATACGTCTCGTCATAATAAGCCGCCACCGCTACGCCACCGTTTTTCGCTTCCGATTTATCGGTGGCCTTGGGCCGTACCAACTTGGCATATTCCGATTTCGGGAATTTTGCAATCAACTGGTCGGCATACAATTGGGCATCGGTCCAGTTGCCTTGTTTTACCGCCACACGGTACCGCAAGTATAATTCCTCTTCTTTTTGGCTGTGGTCGGGAAACTTCTTGTCCAGCCCATCCAAGGTAGCCAAACACTGGGTCATGTCATCAAAGGGCTGGAAGTAGGCTTTGGCAAGCCGTATATAGGCTTTTTGCTCAACCTGCTCCGCTTCGGCACGCTGTTCGGGCGTGTTTGGAATCAGTGCCAATAGCGATTCTTCACTTGGAAGCCCGTTCTTGGTCTGCACAAAATCATCGGCCGTCTCCTTGAGTTCGTCAGATTTGGAGCTTGCCGAACCCGAGATGGCGGCCGCCCGCCTCCAATTGTCTACCAATGGCCGGTCGCCCCATTTCTTCTTGAAGTCGGCACTTCCCTGTATCATTTGAGATGGGTTTGAAAAATACCAGTTGGAAAAATCCGATGTCTCGGCGTTTTGTTCAACAGGGGCAATCGAAGCAACTCCGGCATTCTCCGCATTGGCAATACTATCGTCCATTGCCTTTTGCATAGCCTTCAATGCACGCCTTACCGCGGCAATTTGTTCCTTCTTGGTTCCGGTGCCTAGGTTCAACAAGCTGTCTTGAACGTGGATTAGGGTTGCAGGGTCCACGATTTCGTTGAGCATCTTGGCCCGTTGAATGGTAGACAACCCAACCGTGTCCTTTATGCCTACCGCATATTTTGATGCACTATCGTAAGCCACCTTGGCATTTTGGTATCTGGCATCGGTATAGTAAGCATCCCCCATAGCGGCAAACGAGAGGGCTTTTTGCTTCTTCGTGGCTTTGGGGGTGTGTATGCTCTTGTTGAGGTAGTTGATGGCTTCGTCGGTCTTACCTGCCTTGATGGCCAACCTCCCCAACACGTAGTATACTTGGTCGTAATATCCCGAATACTTGGCATCATTCAGCACCTTCTTGAGCGGGCGCATGGCAGTGGCGGCATCCCGCCCAGCCAATAGCGAATTGAAAGCAATGTTTTTGCGGGCGAAGAAATCCATTTCTATTTTTGGGTAAAATGTGAGAGCCGTTTCAAACCCATTAACCGCATCATCATATTTGCCCTGATTTTGGCACAACTGCCCACTCAGGAACGCGGCACGCATGCGGAGCCAATCGGGCAAAGCCTTGTCTGCCGCCACGGCATCCAACTGCGGAATTGCAGCATCGTTGTTGTTTTCGGTGAGAAAGGCAAATGCCTTCTCTGCCGCCACCCTACCCTTGAGGTCTTGCGGCAAATGCTTGTCAGACTCCAATAGCGACACTACCGATTGTGCGTTCTCCACCATGTGCCACGAAGAGTAGGTACGCGCCAACCAAAGTGCAGATTCATTGTGAACCGATTTATGCTTCAAGAACGAGAACATCCCATTGTGTTCCTCCTCAACTATAGATGGTTCTTCCTTGGTCTTATCTCCATAATGCGATGACTGCGCATAGTCTTTCCTTTTTGCTTCCTCGTCTTTTGCTATGATGTATTTGAATGTGGTTGCTGCATTGGAATACCGCCCTCGGTAATAATTGGCCTGCCCAAGTAGTAGGTACAGGTTGTTGGCCCATTTTTCCCGGGGGTCGTGTATCTGCAATCCTACCGATGCTTTCCGCATGATGCTGTCCATGTCGGC
>CAIVHI010000504.1 GCA_903905685.1 uncultured Bacteroidota bacterium
GCCAAGGGAGCCGATGCATCTCAATCAGGTACCGTCAATTACAATTCCATTGTCAAGGGAATCGACAAAACCACTTTCCAATCTTATGGCATCAATATCGGTATCCGGTATTACATAGGTGGTATTCCTGATGTGGATGGTGATGGCGTGCCCGATGCCGAGGACGATTGCCCCAACCAACCCGGTCCGAAAACGTCCCTTTATGGCAACTTGAAAGGGTGCCCCGACAAAGACTTCGATGGCTTCCCCGACAAGTTCGATATGTGTCCCGACAAATCGGGTGTGGCATCTGCACAAGGTTGCCCAGATGAAGACGGCGATGGTATTGCCGATGACCAAGACAAATGCCCGCACCTCGCAGGCTTGCGTAAGTATGAAGGTTGCCCCGAGCCCGACCGCGATGACGATGGCGTTCCGGATGCATTTGATAAGTGTCCGGATGTGCCTGGTCCTGCCGAAAACTTCGGTTGCCCGCTTGACTCCATAATCGTGTCGCCTTCGATTAAGGACAAATACAAGGAGGAAATGAAGAATGGCGGCGGTAAGGTGTCTTCGGGCAACGAGTATGTTCCACCACATATTCTGTTGTCTACTACAGTATTGAACTTCAAATTCGGTAAGGCCGAGTTGGACAAGGCGACTCTCCAAAAATTGGATGACGCAGTTGAAAAACTCAAGGCCAACGACAAACTGATACTGTCCATAAGCGGCTATACCGATGACGTAGGTTCCTTCACCAACAATTTGGTGCTCTCCTACGAACGCGCCAAATACATCGGTGAATACTTGGTGAAACATGGTGTGGAAAAAAAGCGCATCATTTTGAGCGGATATGGCAAGGAGAACCCCGTCATTCCGAACTCCAACTCGGAGAACAGGGCCAAGAACAGGCGTATTGAGATGAAACTCATGTTGCCCATTTAATGGCGGCTCGTGAAATATGTGCAAGTCGGGGCATTCCTTAAACGGAATGCCCCGACTGCTTTTTGGGTGGGCCTATACACAAATCCTATAGTTTCTATAATCTCTTCACCTATTTTTGTGTAGTATCGCTAACTTTGCGCCGTCGTGATGAGCGGCACGTTTTTTTATGAAAAAGACGCATATCATTCTGTTGGTTTTGGTGGTTGTAGGCATTTCGGCCATTGCCAGCACATTTGTAGATTTCAGTACCTATGAAACCTTTGCTTCTGCCGCCGCCAAACCGGGTAAGAAATTTCAGGTTTATGGGTTTGTCCAGAAAGATTTGGAGATGAAGTATGACCCCACGCAAGACCCCAACCACTTCTTTTTCTATGCCAAAGACAAGGCGGGGAATGTAAAGGAAGTGGTGCTTAACGATGCCAAGCCTCGGGATATCGAAAAGTCGGAGTGGATAGTGATGACGGGCTACGAGCAAAACGGGGTTTTTTACTGCTCGCGCGTAAATATGAAATGCCCCTCCAAGTATAAAAAGGAAATGGTGACGGCCGGGAAGGGCTGATGCCGACAAATAACTGCCGAATACTTCCGGTGAGCACATTTCCGTTTAGGACAACACGATGCGTTATCCCGGGGGCGAAGTGCCAACGGTGAAAACGGTAGGATTTTCAAGAAATTTGTAATGGACAACCAATTTATCGGAGAACATCTGCTGCCAGGCCAAATAGGACAACTCTTTGTAGTCGTTTCTTTTGTTGCCTCGTTGTTCTCCTGTTTCAGCTATTTCAATGCCGCTCGTTCTGAAAAGGACTTGGCCAATTCCCGTACCTGGACGATATTCGGTAGGGTAGGCTTCGGACTTCATGCCGCCTCGGTAATGGGCATTTTTGGTGCGCTTTACTATGTTATTGCCAACCACCTTTTTGAATATCACTATGCTTGGGAGCACTCGTCGTTTGCAATGCCGGGCAAATACCTGCTTTCGTGCTTTTGGGAAGGACAGCAAGGCAGCTTCATGTTGTGGTCGTTTTGGCATTGCGTATTGGGCTTGATTGTGATGCGCACGTCGGGCAAGCTGGAGACTCGGGTAATGGCCATCATCGCGCTGGTGGAAGTCTGTATCGCATCCATGTTATTGGGCATTTACTTCAGCAATGCCGTTAAAGTGGGTGTTACGCCGTTCGATTTGCTGAGGCACGCCATGCAGAATGCCCCCATATTCTCGCAGCCCAACTACATGAATTTCATTAAGGACGGCAACGGCCTCAACGTATTGCTGCAAAATTATTGGATGGTGATACATCCGCCCATATTGTTTCTCGGGTTCGCAACCACGCTCATACCGTTTGCATACGTGGTTGCTGCTCTTTGGAAGGGAGAATATGAGGAATTTTCGAGACCTGCATTGATGTGGGGCCTGTTCAATGGAGCGGTGCTGGGCACGGGCATCATGATGGGTGGTGCATGGGCTTACGAATCGTTGAACTTCGGCGGCTATTGGGCTTGGGACCCTGTTGAGAATGCGTCTTTGGTGCCTTGGCTTACCCTGATGGCCGCCATACACACCCTGCTCGAGTATCGCAGCACGGGCCGCGCATTGCCGGCAACGTTGTTGCTTTTCCTGCTTACACACCTCTTGGTGTGGTACTCTACCTTCCTCACCCGCACAGGTGTGCTGGGCAATACTTCCGTGCATGCCTTTACCGGCGACGGTACCGCCATGTTTTACCACTTGCTATCGGTAATAGGTATCCTGCTGGTGCCCGCAGCGGCGCTCTGGATATGGAGGTCGCGGTCTATGCCGAAAATCAAATCTGAGGAGGCCCTGTTGTCCCGCGAGTTTTGGATGTTCGTTGGTGCGGTAGTGCTGTTTATTTCGGCCACCCACATCACCATCATGACCTCTATTCCCGTTTGGTCTCCATTGGCAAAATGGATGACGGGGAAGGACGTATCGCTGATTGACCCCATGAGCCATTACAATAATGTGGAGGTCTGGATTGCGGTGCTCATTGGTGTACTTGCAGGCAGCTCCTTGTTCTTGAAATATCGCGATACCGATGCCAAAACCATTGCCAAACAACTCGCTTGGCCGGCTTTGGTAGCCTTAGGTGTCACCGTTTTGATAGCGGTGTTCCAAAAGATAGAGAAAGGACAATATGTATTGATGCTGTTTTCGGCGGTTTATGCCATGACCGCATCGGTGTTTCATGTGGTGGGACCGCAGAAAATGAAGTTCTCGAAGGCGGGGGCCTCCATTGCGCACTTAGGGTTCGGTATGGTCTTGCTCGGCATTTTATTGTCATCCTACAACAAGCGGGTATTGTCCAATAACACGTCGGGGATGGTGCTGCCGTTCAACAAAAAGACGGAGGAAGAGAATATTAAAGAGAGTATGGAGAACATCATACTCTATAAGGGTCGACCCGATACCATGGGCGAATACTTGGTGACCTACACGGGCGACAGTACCGAAAACGGGAAAGATTTACGCGTGTATTACTTGGTGAATTTCGAGCGTAGCGATGCCAAGTCGAATACCAAGGAGCATTTCACGCTTTATCCCGATGCGTTTATCAATCCAAAGGGCATGCAGGGCTTGAGTGCCAACCCCTCTACCAAGCATTATTGGGATAGGGACATCTTTACGTTCATCAATGCCGTCCAAAACAACAAGGACGCCGATACCGCTACTTTTAGGTCTCAGACTGTCTCGAATCAGGGCGATACCGTGTTTTTGGAAGACGGTTTCATGTTGTTCAATGGCTTCTCCAAAGTGGCCAAGAACGACCCTCGTTTCCATATTGATGATAGCGATTTGGGTGTTACGGCCTCGCTGGCCGTCTTCGACCATACCGGCAGTTTCGTGAAAGATGTCAATCCCGTTTACCTACTTAAAAACCGCAAGTCGGTTGAAAATGTGGAAGATACCGTTGGGGGCATGTCATTGCACGTCAAGTTCAACCTCAAGGTGTTGTCGGGAGACAAGGCAGAAGCGCAGGTGATGTTCAAGGAGTCTCGCGACAACCTCAGTTACATTGTCCTGAAAGTGCTGGTGTTCCCCTTCATCAACGTGTTGTGGGCAGGAGTCATCATGATGGTGTTCGGGTTCTTCGTCAGTATCGGCAATAGGCTGAAGCTCAAAGCCTAACTTCATCATCGGCAGCGATCATCAATCCGGACCGGTCTGTTCAATTCAGTTCAGTTCAATACCAACGGTACGCTGAATTGTCCGTTGTAAATGCTGTCGTGGTTGTCTGTATTGAATTTGAACGTTCCCTTAATAACCGTTACGTTATCGCCATAGGAGTAGGAGTCGGTCACATTGATTTGGCCACTGATGCCGGTATTGGAGATTTGGTTGCTTCCGGCGAAACTCGTGCCATCGGCAGATGTCACGGAGTAGGTTCCCACGCCCGTGTATGGCGCTACCACCAAGCTGATTACGCCTGCATTGCATGACCCATTGATTCGGATTCTTAGTGGATAGGTGCTGGTGCAGTTGACGGATGCGGAGGATGTGGAAAACTGGCTGGTGCCCACCGATGCCGACATTGTCCCCGTAAAGGGAGTGCCGTTCTGGCGTTTGGAACATGCCCCGATGCCTGCACAAAGCAGCAACAATGCGTAGTAGGTAATGTGCTTTTTCATGTCGAGTTACATCATCATCATGTCTTTTACCCGCTGATGTTTGGGTTTTATCCTGAATGTGAAGCCTCCGTAAAGGTTGATGTTTTTGATGTTGGTGTCGGCCAAAAAGTTGAACAATGTGCCCGAGCCGATGTAAAATGGTGCGTAAAAGAGCACTGCACCACATGTGCCTTGTCCTAACACGTTGTAGGAAAACGGCATACCTACCGCAAATTCGGTTTCCTTGTTGAAAATGAACCGGGGTGTAAGGGTGAAGGTGGTAACATAGTAACTCGCATATTTCCCGGCCGATGGTGTACGCAGATTCAGCAGGAGGTTGCCATTGATGTAGAACATCTCCTGAGTCACATTCACATCGGCATTGAGGTGAAACGCCGTGGGAAGGCCCACTTTGAATTTTGAGCCGGAAGATGTACTCCTTGCAACAGTGTCCGTAAGGTACTCATTGAATATGCGGGAGCCGAAGGTCTCCTGTGGATTGTTTTGTATGGAGTGGTAGTCGATAGTCTTATTGGTAATGGAATAGCTGCCTGTGGTTGTTGACGCACTGTAATTGATGCTCCCAATATCGCTTACCGAAGCAGCCAGGCGCAATTGGTACTCTTTCTTGCGGTGCATGGTGTTGTTGATGTGCAGGTAGTAAACCACGCCCACATCGGCACCGATACCCAAGTCGTTGCTGGAGTTTTGACCCGCGTTGAGCGGGCTGTTGGAGAGTGCGAATTTGTTGGCATAAGGTGTGAATGCCACATTGATGTTGCCGTTCACATGATAGGCCATACCATCCATTCCATTGGCAGTGAACGACGCATGGGGTATGCCTGCGGCAAATGCACCAATGCCTATGAGGCATTTGAGAGAGATACCGCCGGCCATGGTCATATCTTCATTCTCCATAAAGTTGGCACCGTAGGAGAAGTTCACTTCTTTATACATTTGGGCCACCATCGAAAAATTATTCAGGTTATAGGTGGAGCCTGCGGCAGGGTAGGTGACGCCGTTGGCGCCTAGGGCCATGAAAACGTAGTTGTCGAGGTGCGAAACGTTGACTTGATACTTTAAATCGGACGTAATGGCGAAGGTGTATTTTTTGAGTACACGGAAAGATGCCCCAGGCCCAATGATATTCATGTTGAGTCGCATGGAGCGGTCGCCCATGGTAGGGTCTTTCACGTAGTCGGTTCCTGGAACGGCATTGCCCGTTGCCAAAAAGCCCAATACACTCCGATTGAAAAGCAGGGCGTTGCTACCCGCCAATGCCCCGAAACCCAATACGTTGATTTGCGCACGGTCGTCGGTTACGGCATATGCCGGATTTTCCCCA
>CAIVHI010000505.1 GCA_903905685.1 uncultured Bacteroidota bacterium
TCTAATTTTGTCAGTAGTCAAAGTAGAACATCCAATAAACTCATTAACATTAGCATAAGTATTAACATCAAAACTCTGACAAATATCATCGGGAGACTGACCATTTTCTTCAATACCATTTGTATGCAAAGATATCGGCATCGGTTGGCCCCGGCAAATTGTTTCGGCTTTCGAGGATAAGTGGTTCGTTACAATGACACGAATTAATATTTTTTATATTTTCAACTCTTATTCGGCGTCATTTTTTTCCTGCCAAATGTTTTGCCCTAATTATGAAGCTTCCGCTTCCCGGCCAAATTAATACAGCTTGCAGGCCATGGGATTTACCGATACAATTTGGAGCGGCTTGTCAACAGCATATTGACGCTACCATACGGCCCTATTTATGGTATATGATGCTATGTATATTTTCAGTCAAGACCATGTAATTGTTGGCAATCCATAAAAATTTGCTAATTTGGTTGCCGGAATTTTATTGAAGACGAATTACCCTGATTTAACCCCAATCGGGCGCGGTTTAGTTTTGGCTTTTGCACCGCCCCACCACAACCATTACTGTTTTTTAAAATATCTTGCATATGAATTTCAAGCACAAATTGCGTTTTTGGACATTGCCTATTCTGTTTGCCCTTGCCGTTTGCGGCACCCTTAACGCAACTGCCCAATCTTGCGGCATCATTACAACTGTTGCCGGCAACGGCACCCTCGGTTACTCGGGCGATGGAGGACCTGCGACGGCGGCGGAGATGGTCGCGCCTGGGGGTGTTGCCCTTGATACTGCCGGAAACCTCTACTTTGCCGATGGCAATCATGTGAGGAAAGTGACTCCCGCAGGGATTATTAGTACTATTGCCGGTACCGGCGTTGCAGGTTTTAGTGGCGATGGTGGGCCCGCAACTTCTGCCCAGCTGAGTGGTGTTGCTGGAGTGGCGGTTGATATGGCGGGTAACGTGTTCATCTGCGATGGGGGCAACAACTGCGTTAGGAAGGTAACACCGGGAGGCACCATCAGTACTTATGCCGGTACGGGTGGGGTATGGGGTTATTCGGGCGATGGTGCCGCCGCAACAGCCGCGCAACTCAGTGCTCCGTGGGGTATTACATTAGATACGTTTAAAAGTATATATATATCAGACAATGGAAATAATTGCATTCGGAAGGTTTCATCTGATGGCATCATTTCGACCGTTGCTGGTAACACGTCGGGTGGATACTCTGGCGATGGCGGACCCGCGACTGACGCATCTTTATGGCCCACTGGGGTTAGCGTTGATTTCGCCGGCAATATTTACATAGTTGAATCAACTAATAACTGTATTCGCAAAGTAACGCCCGATGGTATAATACATCGGATAGCCGGAAACCTGTTTTACGGCTTTAGTGGAGACGGTGGAGCCGCCATAGCGGCCGAGCTTCTAAATCCTGTCGGTATTGCCAATGATACAGCCGGCAATATCTACATAGCCGACCAAGGCAACAATCGAATCCGGCAGGTGTCGCGGCTAGGTGTCATATGTACAATCGCAGGTAATGGCGCACCTGGGTATGGTGGCGATGGGGGAGCTGCCACCGCTGCATCAATTAGCGGACCCAGCTTCGTGTCGAAAGATCCTGCCGGAAACTTGTACATCACCGACCAAAACAACTACCGAATTCGGAAGGTGGGGGCGTGTACAACCTCATGCCCGTTACCTTCGATTTACGCAATTTCCGGCAACCCAGCGTTATCCTTTATTTCCACGGGATCCACGTTGACGTTAGCAGATTCCACTACAGGAGGCACGTGGAGTATGAGCAACGGTCGGGCGACGGTTTCATCTTCCGGAGTTGTCACCGGCGTTACGGCCGGATTGGATACCGTAAGCTATACCGTTACCAATTCTTGTGGTTCGTCCAGCGTCATCTATCCAGTCATGATGCACATACCGCTGACTTGCGGGATGATTACTACGGTTGCGGGCGGAGGATCCTTTGATGGGTCGTGGATGGGCGTGCCGAGTGGCGTGTCTATTGGCGATGGTGGCCCTGCAACTGCGGGATACCTAGCTGAGCTAACCGGCATTGCAGTAGACACGGCAGGGAACATCTATATATCCGACAGACTCAATAATAGAGTCAGGAAAGTCACCCCCGCCGGTCTCATCAGCACCTTTGCCGGAACGGGTTACGCCAGTAGCGTTGTCGGAGGCGTTCCCGCAACCAGTGTCGGTTTTACGGTATTGTCAGGAATTTGTACGGACTTGCATGGAAATGTATTTATTTGCGATGAGGAGGATCACTCCATCAGTTATGTAACACCGGACGGTCTTATCCATAGATATGCAGGCAGTAGTGATTTCGCAGGATATAGCGGGGATGGTGGGCCGGTAGAAGGTGCGTCGCTTTCGTACGTCGACAACGTATCTGTAGACATATACGGTAACCTCTACATTGCTGCGGGTTCCGTTGTGCGGAAAGTCAACACTGCCGGTATCATTACCTTGTTTGCGGGTATTGAGGATGTTTGGGGTTACGGTGGAGACGGAGGCCCTGCTACCGCGGCTGCTTTTGGCAACATAACGGGAATGGTGGCCGATTCTGCCGGTAATGTCTACATTGCCTATCAAGGCAACGGCCGCGTCAGGAGAGTCACGCCCTATGGCATAGTGAATACCATTGCCGGGTCTGGTGTCACGGGTGTTTTAGGCGATGGTGGCCCAGCGACCGCAGCAAGCATACCAAGTCCAAACGACGTGAAACTAGATGGTGCCGGGAATCTCTACATTGCCGATGGCGGCAACAACAGAGTGAGGATGATTACCCCCGATGGAATTATTTCAACAGTTGCAGGTGGAGGAACCGGGGGCGACTGGAGCCCTGCAACTGCAGCGGCCATTGGTTCGCCAATTGCCATAGGGTTTGATGGATCCGGCAACCTTTATATCGGCACTTCAAATTTGGTTTACAAAGTTGGCACATGCAGTTTTTCGTGTCCCACGCCGGTTGTGGCACCTATTCTCGGGGCATCGGTGCCGCTATCCGTAGGTGGCACGGCAACGCTTACCGATTCTACCGCAGGCGGAGATTGGAGTGCAAGCAACGGAGTTGTTGCAATAACGTCTTTAGGGATGATTACCGGCCTCACCGGCGGCGTAGACACCGTTACCTATACCGTCTCGAATTCTTGCGGCTTCGCTATTGCCACACTTCCCGTAATGGTGGCCTCTCCAGTGGGCTGCGGCATCATCACCACCATTGCCGGCAACGGCACCCTCGGTTATTCGGGCGATGGAGGCGCGGCGACGGCATCGGAAATGGCCCTCCCACAAGCAGTGGCCGTTGATGCGGCTGGCAATGTTTATTTCGCGGATGCCGCCAACAACGTGGTGCGCAAAGTAGGCACAACTGGAATCATCAGCACCATTGCGGGCAATGGAACCAGCGGCTACACCGGCGACGGCGCTTCGGCAACTGTTGCCGAGTTGTCCAATCCGGTTGCGGTGGCTGTGGACGGTGCCGGGGATATTTTCATTGCAGACCAAAACAACCAATGCATTCGCAAGGTGGATGCCACAGGCGTCATTACTACATTCGCCGGCAATGGGACTTACGGGTTCAGCGGGGATGGCGGTGCAGCAACTTCGGCGCAGTTGGGCTTCCCACAAGGCTTGGCAGTAGACGGTGCAGGCAATGTATACATCGGCGACAAGAACAACAACCGTATCCGCAGGGTCAACACGTCGGGCATCATCAACACGATAGCGGGCACCGGAACGAGCGGCTATAGCGGCGACGGTGGTGCTGCCACGGCGGCGAAGCTGAATAGCCCCCAAGGGGTTGCCATAGACTATTATGGCAACGTCTACATTGCCGACCGCAACAACAACCGCATCCGCAAAATCAACACATCGGGCATCATCAGCACCATTGCCGGCGATGGTGTTTTCGCCTATAGCGGCGACGGCGGCGCGGCCACTTCGGCAGGGTTGAGGACCCCATCTGGCGTGGCCATCGACATTGTCGGGAACCTCTACATTGCCGATCAAAACAACAACCGCATCCGTCAAGTCAATACCTCTGGCATTATCAGTACGATGGCGGGCAACGGTACCTTGGGCTACACTGGCGATGGCGGTGCCGCCACGGCGGCCGAAGTGAACGGTCCGTCAGGTGTGGCGGTAGACGTGGCAGGCAATGTCTATGTTGCCGATTACGGCAATGTCGTCATTCGCAAAATAGGCACCTGCGGGTTGGTATGTCCCTTGCCCTTGGTTGGCGCCATTCATGGCGACACCTCCCTGCTCATCGGCTCCACCATAACCCTCTCCGATACTACCTCCGGCGGCATTTGGAGTGCTTCCAACGGCAACGCCACGGTTTCAGCGGTCGGCGTGGTGACGGGCGTTGTGGCAGGTGTGGATACCATCAGCTATACTGTTACCAATTCTTGCGGGGCAACGAGTGTGACGTTTGCAGTGACGATAAGTTCGTTGACGGGTGGATCGGGCTGCGGCATCATCAGCACGGTTGCCGGCGGCGGCTCTGCGGGCTATTCGGGCGACGGCGGAGCCGCCACGGCTGCGGAGTTGTACCGCCCTTTCGGCGTAACGGTCGATGCATCGGGCAACCTCTACATCGCCGATGGCGACAACAACCGTATCCGCAAGGTTACGCCGTCGGGCA
>CAIVHI010000506.1 GCA_903905685.1 uncultured Bacteroidota bacterium
GGTATAAAATGTTGCTGCTACATCCGCATGTGCATTTTGCAGGAGTCCAATTCCTGCCAACTCATTACGGTTCATTATGCCGACTTCGCCGCAAAAAAAAAGGCTGCCCGTTTCGGGGCAGCCTTTTCGTAATCTTTAGAATCAATAAACCACCAGTTTCTGGGTGTTTGATTGTGTACCGGTAACGGTTTGTACCAAGTAGATGCCCTTTACCAATAGTGCGGTGTGGGGAATTTCGATACGCGTTTCTGCACCGTTCAATTCTTGAGTGGTAGTGAAAACGGTTTTGCCGGTGATGTCGGTAACTATGATGCTGGCTGTTTTGGAGCTAGTACCGTTCAGGATGACGAACGCGTTTCCTGATGTTGGATTGGGCGCTACAACTATTTCAGCATTGTCGGTCTTCACATTGGCAACTGCTGCTGTGAAACGGCTGATGTTGATACGGTCGATGTAGAAGTTGTTGCCGCTGCTCAACAGGAAATTGGGGTTGCCACCATATGGGCCCACGCCCGGATTGTAACGGAAACGGAACAGCATGTATTTGGTACGGATACCGTGCGGTACCGCGATGGACATCGGTGCCCAGTCGCCTTGATAGAGCGGGGTGTAGGCATAAGACAATGCACCTTTGTTTTCCAAAGTAGACTGCTTCATGGTTGAGAACGTATGCCATGACTTACCATAGTCGGCAGAATATTGAATCTGCAAACTGTCGGTGATGTTGGTTGCGCCTGCACCTGAACGGGAAGCACCGGAGTAATAGAAATTAAGGTTGCAGGGAATGGAATCGGGGAACGCGCTCAAATCGAAAGGAACGCTGAACATGTCGTCAAAATCGCCCATGGGGATACCGGTTGGAGGGAAAGTGAACGACGTGGGATCGATTCTTGAATCAAAACCGACATACTTCATACAGTAATTGTCGTAATAGCCTGCTGTAGAGCATGGCTGCCACAAGAATTCATTGTTGTAATAGTTGAATGTAGCCCATTTAGACAGGTCGCCAGATGGATTGAATTCGGCATAGTAGGTTGTAGGGTCAACACCAACCGAATCGGCAATGAATATGGCATTGTTGAATGTCTTGGTGGTAGTATTGGGCGTACGTCCTGCCGATGTTCCGGTGGTATCGGTTGCAGTCATCGTAATGTTGGCCCATCCCGGTTGGGTGAAGTTGTTTTTGATGACTACATTCTGGCCAACGGTGGTATCGGTGGTGGTTGCTCCGTTGGTGAACTGCCAACGCACGGTGCTAATGGTGTCGTTCCAGCTTTCGTTATGGAAAGCGATGGTGGCATTGGAACCGCCAATACCATAAGGAGTGGTGAAATAGCGTGGGCCGGATATTGCAGTAACGGGCGACACGGCTGAATATTCGCAAATAGGATTCAAGTCCTTACGGGGCAGCAAAGCTCCAGTGATTTGGAGATTAAAAGGAGTCCACAAGTTGTTACGGTCAGACAAGGTATTGTTCAATGCATCATGCATGCGGGCAACTTGACCGATGGTGAACATCCTGGAGCAATAAGTGTAGTCCATGATGTTTTGCGCATTGGTGGTATCGGGATAGTCTACCAAGGAATCATAACCTTCCGCATTGGCGTAAATCTTGAAGTAGTTGGTGGCACACACCGTATCATACAACGCAGTGTGGTCGTAAGCGCAACCTTCCAACAGATGGCCTTTTGTGGGCGGGGTATCGTCAACGCCGTCGTCACTGCAATCGGTTGTGGGTGGGGAGTTGGTATTGCCGAATGGGTGCGCCAAGTTGAACACGTGACCCATTTCATGGTTTATGGTCTTACTTACCGCCAAGTCGCCGGTGTAATGGTTGGGCAGGTAGTTGTAAAGGCAAATTACACCATCATAATATGGAATGCTGCTGGCTCCATCGGGCTCATAGGCATAAGCCGCTGCAAACGAGTTGTTCGCACTCATTTGGTTTACAATCCAAATGTTTACATAAGATGCGCGGGGCCAATCGTCCAATTTCGATTGGTCGCCACCAATGTAGGTGAGATAAGAACGGCGGCGGGTAATGCCCTTGGTGGGTTTGCCGTCGGGGCCTATTGTCGCAAAATGCAAACGGATGTTCGGGATACCTACCCATTTTTTGAAGGGGGGTATCACCGAACTTGTATCGGGATTCGCACCAGCGTAAACGATGTTCCAATCTTTGATGCAATCGAAGATGGAATCATCGCTCAAATACTCTTGGTTGTTGTTGTAGTCGTGAATGACGTGTACGACTATTGGAATGTCGTAAATAAAGGTATCTGTACCGGCGGTTGCCGTTTTGCGGGCCTTCGAATAATCGATGTGTTTCAGCCCTTCTTCAATTTGTTTGTGGTACTGCTCAACGAACTGGGCGACTTCCGGGTGGGCAGCATAGAGCTCCTTTTGAGCCTCGGGGAGCCCGCACGGCTTCTTTTGTGAAAATCCTTTGCCCGCAAACAATATTGCTACGGCCATCAGTAGGATAAAACGTGTCCTCATTCTATTTTTTGTTTAAATTGTTACGGTTCCTATTCTCCCAATTTCCTTAACGGAAATCGCTACCGGGTAGCACGACGTTAAGTCGCCCTACTAAATAGACGAGACTAATCGGGAAAATCTTGGGTAAAGTTAAAAATAATTTTTTGGTATAGAAGAAACAGGAAAATATTATTCGCCGCCGCCGATTTGGGCCGCCAATAGCAGCTCATGTTGCCGAAACCAAGCTACCTCGTAGTATCGTTTCCCAACTCAAAGCCGTTCCGAGCTTCACATTGACTATCAGTTTATTGGGGGAGTGGAGCATAAAACTGACCCGCAGTCACGTTCTCGCCATCGGCACACTTCAAGGAAAAGGTTCCTTCGATGTGGCCCGATGAATTGCCTGTCACGATAATGGTACCCGACGTGCCGGCGGACCCGAACTGGCGTATACCATCAGCAGTGAGCTGAAGGCGGCAAAGCTCTTTTTTATCACCGATTTCGGCGGTATCGTTGCAAAAGGGTTGAAGATTCCTGAATCGGTCTATGTTTCAACC
>CAIVHI010000507.1 GCA_903905685.1 uncultured Bacteroidota bacterium
CGCCGTGGCCGATAATCGCCTGTGGCTGCAAGTGCCCCCTGAGGTTCCTTTTTTCGGGTTGGGTAATGGAAAATTGGACCTTTCTGACATTTATGGTCGTCTAGTCTATCGAGTGTACCTTATGGTCGGCCTAGGTTTTTATCCCCGCATGCATACAATCCCGAAATGAAGCCCTGTGATTCATTATAAATTACTGGAAAATTATTTGGTCTCATTAATTTATTGATGGTCTGATTTTTACGCATAGATATCGCTACCTTCACACCTCGTTATTGATTAATTTAGGACGAATTGACTAAATAGGGGATGACACAATTAAGGTACTTTCTGGCGGACACACAACGGTTTTTAGGGCGGAAGAAATGGCGTATCGTGGTAATGCTGTTTTATATTCCGTATTGGGCGGTATTATGGTACCGGTTGGAGCGCTCGCTATACTTGTTGTTCGGCAATACTTATGCGGTCGTACGTTTGCCACTTACGCCCATTGCTTTTTTGCTTCAATCCTTGTCCAACTTGGATATTCATTATAAGGCAGACATTGGGCCGGGTCTCATGGTGCTGCATCCTGCTGTTGGGGTTGTGGTTTCGGGGCAAGTCAAAATTGGCAAAAACCTTACCTTGACCGGCGGCAACGTGATTGGCGCAACCCGTCATGGCCCAAAAGGTTCGTATGTCATTGGCGATGACTGCTTATTGGGTGCCAACGCGGTTATCATTGGGCCTATTACACTCGGTAATTCCATTAAAATTGGTGCGAGCGCATGCGTTGTGAAGTCGTTCGAGGGCGATGGTTTGACCCTATTGGGAGTTCCCGCATCTCCAAAACGCTCCTAATCCAAACATTTCGGTTATTTCCACCAAATGGCATATTGGCTTACTTCGCTAGTCGATTTCGACGGGGGGACCTGCCGGTGCCGCTTTGGGAAGGGCAATTTTATTTCGTCATATCCACTCAAACAGAAATGGCGTAGGTTTTGTAATTCCCCATCCTATTTCCGCGTCTTACGAATTACGGGATGAAAACTGCACCTACCGTTTTCATCCCGTAATTGGTAATTTTTGACGAACGACGTGTCTACATGAGAAAAAGCCTCATCCTCTTGGTATTTGCAATGATGATTTTTCAAAATCGGGTTACCGCCGATATCCATATTTCGGGTTGAGTTACAGACGAACATGGCGTTGCGTTCTTTGCCTATTGCCAAAATCAGTTCAAAATGGGTAAGGCTTGGTCGGCCGAGGTGACGGGCAATGTGGGTGGACCCTACCTCTGGGGTGGCTCTTGGAGAATCAGCCCGATAGGTGGATTGGATGTTGGGGTCAAAAAGCAACTTTGGAATAACCGGGCCGACCTGAAAATTATTTTTGCCGATATATTCCTAACGAGCCCCTGGCATGCCACCTCCAACTTCGGCGGTATGCAGATTCAAGCATACGGCACACAGGATAGTCGGAAGGCACGTGCTGTTTTTACATATAGGCTAGGGCGCAATAAGAACTCCGAAGGTAAGGAACGCCACACCGGTCTTGGGGCTGAAGAAGAAAGGCTCAACAAAAAGAATGAAGTCGGTGGTAAAGGCACTAGCCGGGTAATTGGAGGCGTTTAGCCTGCACCTGCGTACCAAAAAACAAGGATGCATGGTTGTCGAAATCGGATGGGTCGTCGGTGGTGAATATTTCGGTGCTACCGCCGGTAGTGAGGCGGCTTTCGATTTCCGGATGTCTTTCAAGGTAGTTTGACAAGCTGCTCGCTACGATTTCCCCTTGAGTAACAATCTTGATGCCCTTGGGCAAAATCTTACTTATTTTCGGCAAGAGGATAGGGTAGTGGGTACAGGCCAACAACACGGTATCAATCAATGGGTCGGCCGTAAGCAACTGCTGTAAATCTTGTTTAATGAAGAAATCCGCACCATCCGACTCATAAAAGCCATTCTCAATGAGGGGCACCCAAATTGGGCAAGCCAATTGGCTGACGCGCACATTTGGGAAAAACTTCTCGATTTCCAGACTATAAGAATTGGAGGCAATCGTTCCTCGCGTACCCAGTATGCCAATGTGTCCGGTATTTGTGAAATCGCCTATCACTTCGGCCGTTGGCCTTATTACCCCCAGCACACGGTTGGTTGGGTTTATAGTGGGTAAGTCACTTTGTTGAATGGTTCTCAATGCTTTAGCCGATGCCGTGTTGCACGCTAGGATGACCAGCGGACAGCCCTGGTGGAAAAACCATTTTACACATTGCAACGTGTATTCGTGCACGGTTTCGAACGAGCGGTTGCCATACGGTGCCCGGGCATTGTCTCCCAAATAAAAATAATCATAGTTAGGCAAGGCCTCCTTTATGCACTTGAATACGGTGAGTCCGCCGTAGCCGGAGTCGAAGATGCCGATGGGATGCCTGGGTTCCATAGGGTAAAAGTAAGGCACGATGACGACAAGGCGCACTTGGAGGTCATCCATTGTTGGTAGGTGCTCATGCGGCGAGGCAATAACGGGAAGCTATTCAGCGTTATTTGTCTAAATTTGGGGCTTTTCGTTTTTATGGCTAAGTTTCGTTATCTCATCGGAATCGTTTTCTTTCTGTCGGCACTCGTCGTTTCAGTTGCCGCGACCGAGAAACCTATCGGCTCTTGGAATTCCTTTTTACCCTATAACAGTGCTTATGGTGTCTGTACAGACGGCAACAACATCTATATAGTCACAAAATATGCGTTTTTTACTTACGACAACCCTGTCGATGGCAATATGCAGGCTTATAGTAAGGTTTCGGGAATGTCTGATGTCGGCATGCAGTGTATTGCCTACGATATGAGTTCTTCGTCCACTATTCTGGTATACTCCAACGGCAACATCGATATATTCAAGGACAACACGTTCTACAACATTCCCGACTTGAAGCTTAAAATGGTTACCGGCTTAAAGGCCGTTTATTCGGTATATGTGGAAAACGGTACGGCCTATTTGAGCACCTCGTTAGGGGTGATTGTTATCGATATTGCCCACCGCGTAATCACGGAAACCTACCAATTCTTGGTGGCCAATCAGGTAGTAGCCATCAATGCGTTTGTCGGGTTTGGCTCTAATTTCTATGCCATCACTGCCGCAGGCCTGTATTCGGTGCCTAAGTCCGTACCCGACCTGCAAAACTTTCAGGAGTGGACGCATGTGGATAGTACCGATGCTTACAGTTTTATGGCTGTTGCAGGCGGCAATCTTTATTTGGCATCTCAAAGTGCCGTGTACCAATATAGTACCGTTACCGGAGCAACAAATATCTATACTTCGTCCCAAACGGTAAGTCACCTCGACCCATCCAACCACGGTTTGTTCGTGTCGGAACAGAATACATCATCTTATTCGGGTTACGTAAAGCAATTCGATTCTACCAACCGAATAATCGATTCCATAAAATTTACGGGTTTGACTGCTCAGGTGGTTCAATTGATGGATGGTCAGAGGTATGTGGCCGATGCGGGTAACGGCATTGCTTACTGGCACAATGGAGCCTTATTCTATTATGCTCCAGGTGGTCCGGGAGATGTCAACTCGTTCGACATTTATGCCAACAACGGTAGTGTATGGGTAGCCCACGGCGGTTTCAACGATTTGTTCTTGCCTAACAATAATGGTGACGGCCTCTCTCATTTCGATGGGAATAATTGGAGGCATTTTCAAGAATGGTCTTACACTCCATTCTGGGATACTTTGGGCGATTTTGTTGCAGTAACCAAGGACGAAAGCTCCGGTACCCTGTATGCGGCATCTTTTGGAAACTATGGCAATGGGGGCGTTTTTGCACTCAACAGCGATGGGACCTATAAAATTTACAAGCAGGGAATCTTCGACCGCGGTTCTTCGTCGGGTGGTTGGGAAATGGCGGGCTTGGCAGTAGACAATTCGGGTAATCTTTGGGTAACCTCTTACACATCGCTTCACGAGTTGTGCGTTCTGGAGAAGAGTACCGGAAATTGGTACAAATACCACGTCAATATTTCGCGAAGCCCACCCTATGACGGTGGCCCCATCACGCTCGACAATTATGGCCAGGTTTGGTATGTATGCAGTTATGGCAATGGCATCATAGGCTACAACCCAAATGGTACCCTCAGCGACCCTTCCGATGATTCGTATTACAGGTTGTCAACGGGGGTTGGATTCGGCAATCTCCCCAGCAACAACACGTATTGCATCGTGAACGACCTCTCGGGTAACCTTTGGGTAGGCACCGACAATGGTATAGGCATCATCTACCAACCATCCAATTGTATATCGGAGAAATGCGATGCGACCATTCCAATTGTCCAATATGACCAGTTCGCCAATTATTTGTTTATTGGCGAAAACGTGAGGACTATCGCTGTGGATGGCGCCAACCGCAAGTGGGTGGGCACCGACAATGGAGTATGGCTGCTTGCCGCCGATGCCAGTTCCATCGTCAACCGGTTTACTCAAGACAACAGTCCGTTGCCCTCCAACCACGTCAAGAAAATCAGTATCGATAAAGTTACCGGCGATGTATACATTGGTACCGATCAAGGTTTGGTGAGCTATCGCAGTACAGCCACGCAAGGCGGAGACACCAATTCGGGTGTCACCATCTTTCCAAATCCGGTACATGCAGGCTACACGGGCACCATAGCCATTAAGGGCTTGGTGGCCAATGCCGATGTGCGCATTACCGACATTGATGGAGAATTGGTGTATCACACTACCGCCTTTGGTGGCCAAGCCACATGGAACGGATTGGATTATAAAGGCCATCGTCCCCAAAGTGGGGTATACCTGGTATTCGTTACCAGCACCGGCAATTCGCAATCGTCAAACCAATCTTATGTCGGCAAAATCGTGTTCCTGCAATAGGGTGGGGATAGGCGAGGGTGCTGAAAAATCGGTACGGGCGTGTTAGGGCATACCCGCGGCATTGTGTTGCGCAAGGTGAAGTATGGCGACTCCGGCCTTATCGTCACGGTGTTGACGGTAGACTTGGGGGTACGCTCTTTCTTGGTGCGCGGCATGAAAGCCGGTACCAAAACAGGGGCACGTGCAGGTGCTTTCCAGCATGGTATGCAGTTGGAGATTGGTTATTTCGACTCGGGCCAGAAAACCATGTTGCGGCTCACCGAGTTTCAATTGTTGCGCGTCTATATGTCTTTGACGGAAGACGTAATTAAGAATACCGTGCTGATGTTTGCCTCCGAGTTGTTGTTGCGCCTACTACCCGAAAATGCACCCATGCCTGCCATCTTCGATTCGGCAACCCGGTTTCTGGATGACTTGGATGCGGTTCCTACTGCCGGGGTCGGGAATTTTCCGCTCTTTTTTGCCATGACATGCGGGCGCTTGCTGGGTTATGAGTTTTCTGGGGCATTTTCTGAGGACACGCCCTATCCCGACCTTAGCGATGGAGGATTTTCTTCGCATCCGCCCGCTGAAGGCAACTTGATGAATTTCACGGAGGCTCAAGCCCTAAGCGCCTTGCTGGCAAGCAGGCGGGTAACCGATTTGCAATACATTTCGTTGCCAGGCCATACCCGCAATAAACTCCTGGATTGGTATTTGGTGTTTTTGGAACGGCACACCCAGCATATGGGGTCTATGCGGTCGTTGCCGGTACTTAGGGCATTGCTGGCATAGCCAAAGCCGGCTTACCACGTTTTTTCTATACTGTCCAGAATGGATAGGTAGTTCTTGTAACGCTCGTAAGATATTTCTCCGGCCACAACCGCATCTTTAATGGCGCAGTCGGGCTCATTATAGTGCTTGCAGTTGTTGAATTTGCAGCCGTTCAAGAGTTTATGCATCTCCGGGAAGTAATGCGACAATTCTTCCTGTTGAAAATTAACCAGCCCGAATTCTTTAATGCCTGGAGTGTCTATCACATTGCCACCGTCGGGTGTTTCAAACATCTCGGAGAATGTTGTGGTATGTTGCCCCTTGCGGCTCCATCCCGAAATCGCATTAACCTTCGTATCTATGCCCGGCACCAATGCATTGATAAGGGTACTCTTGCCCACGCCGGAGTGACCGCTCAACAGCACGGTTTTGTGGGCAATAAAGTCGGAGAACGCTTGCAAGGTTTCCGGATGCGTTGCCGATACCGGGAAAACGGGGTAGCCCAATACCGGATAGATTCTCTTCCACAGGGCCAAAATGGCTTCAGAGTCCTCGTCCAAGATATCCACTTTGTTCACTACGATACAGGCAGGGATATGGTATGCGGCGGCAGTCACCAAAAAACGGTCAACAAAGCCCGAAGATGTTCGTGGTTCGGCCATCGATGCTATCAGTACCGCCAAATCCATATTGGCAGCGATAATGTGTTTTTGATTGGGGTTACGGGGAGACACCCTAACGATATAATTGCTTCGAGGCGCAACTGCGGTAATGATCGCGGTCCGCTTATCGGTGTCTTCAATGTCGAAAGCGATGACATCGCCCACGGCAAGGGGGTTGGTAGACTTGATTTCGAAATCTATTTTGAGTTTGCCTTTGATACGGGCATCCCAGTAGCCGCCTTCCTTATCGCGCACCACATACCACGTCCCGGTCGATTTGTAAACTGTCCCCTCCATATTCGATTTCAGCACTTGCCGCGTGATTGAGCCATCGGTTACAAAAAAGTTATTCGTAGCGCAAGGCCACTATGGGGTCTAGTTTTGAGGCCTTGATAGCCGGATAGATACCCGATATGATACCCACCACGGCGCATATGCTTACGCCCATGAAAATCCATACCCAAGGTATGATGAAGCCCACATCGAACAGCGCACCCACCAAGTTGCCTATCACCATGCCCAGTAAGACCCCCAATAGGCCACCCAACACGCTAATCATGATGGACTCTGTGAGGAATTGTTGTTTGATGCCGGAAGACTTGGCTCCCAATGCCTTGATAACCCCAATTTCACGAGTCCGTTCCGATACCGAAACGAGCATAATGTTCATTAAACCTACCACGGAGCCCAACAAAGTAATGACGGCAATAAGTACTGCCGCGATGCGGATGTACTTAATAACATCGAGCAATGTGGAGATGAGGTCGTTGTTTTGGGTTATCGAGAAATTGTTGGGTGCTCCGAGGGGCAGCTTGCGCACGGCCCGAAACAGCCCTTCGGCCTCATCGCACGCCAATTCTTTGGTCTTAATGTCGTTTACACCAACACTGATAACGATGGAATTGGCCCCACCATACAAGGCCCGTGCCGTATTTACGGGAATCAAGACCGCATTGTCGCCATCCATGATCATGCTTCCCCCTTTGGACTCCATCACCCCAATCACCCGACATTTCACGTCGCCCACGGATACCACTTCGTTGATGACGTGCTTCAAGTTGTTTTTGAACAGCTTTTTGGCGGTGCCGTTTCCGAGGATGCATACGTAACTCACTGTATTTACCTCTGCATCGGTAAAATTACGACCGTCATAAAGCTTGGTGTCGGATACCGGTAGGTAGTTGTCGTCCACACCCGTAACCCGAACATTGGGATTCGTTTTTTCGGACCCATAATGCACAGTTGCAATACCTGTACCGCGAAGCGACATGCTTACTTTGGCGGGGAAATTGAATCGCTCCCGGAACGTACGCGCTTCTTCATAAGTGATTTTTTTGCCGTCCGTAACTGCCGACATGGGACCGCCACGCTTATTCTTCTTTTTTTGGACTACGTCATTGTTAATCTGAAAGGAATTGGCACCCATCCTGCTGAAATTGGAGTATACCCCCGCTTTCATGGCGTCAACGGCAGTAAGGATGCCTACGAGAGCCATAATGCCTGTGCCAATAATGGCAATGGTAAGCACC
>CAIVHI010000508.1 GCA_903905685.1 uncultured Bacteroidota bacterium
GGGAACAACTTTGAATGCATACGGTGCGGATACGGTGCTGACCGCTACAAGCGCCGCGCTCCGCCTCCGCAATCCGTCTACCGACGCGGTATTCACGCTCCCTACAACCGGCTTCAAAAATATCGTTTTGAAGTATGCGGTTGAACGCACTACCAAGGGTGCCCAAACCAATACGGTTTCTTACACTACCGATGGTGTGAATTTTGTGAACACTGCCATTGCCGCTATTTCGACATATCAAGTGGACTCCACTACTGGATGGCAGCTCATCAGCCTCGATTTCTCGTCGGACGCTGCTTGCAACGACAATGCAAAATTTGCAGTGAAAATCAATTTCTCCAACGGTTCCGCCAACACATCCGGCAACGACCGTTTCGACAACATTACCCTTTGGGGCGTAAAAAAGTAGTTTTTTAGATAAAGATGCGTGTTTCAATTTCGATAAAGGCGGCGCCGATTTTTATCGGTGCCGTCCTTTGTTTTTCTGCCGTTTTCGCCCAGCCGGATACACTGAAGGTCATGGCCTATAATGTGCTCTATTATGGAGATACTCCGCCCTGCCAATTCTCGCATAGTACCGAACACTCCTACCTCGCAACGATTTTGCAGTATGAGAAGCCCGATATCGTGGGTCTAGATAAGGTGGAGGCGATCCCAACCTATGTGGGCGATGCTTCGGGGTCGGCCCCAATGGGCTTTCAAGACTCCATTTTGCAGTCGGCCTTCAATTCTTGGTCGGGCGGCATCTACTCGGTGTGCCCATTCACCAACGCTTCAGCTGCCGACAATGTCGATTTGTTGTTCTACAACCACAACAAACTCGGCTTCGCAGGTATCATATCCAGTTATGCCAACATCACCGATTTCAACACCTACAAACTGTATTACAAGGATGCAGACTTATCTACAACCCACGACACCTTATTTCTTTATGTGACCCCAAACCATGACAAGTCCGGGACTTCATCGTCGGAATTGACAGCTCGTGCTGAGCAGATTTCGGGATATATGTCAGATTTGGCATCCAAATTCACCTCACTGCCCAACTACATTACGATGGGTGATTTCAATACCCATAATTCTACCGAGCAGGTGTATCAAGAGCTCGTCGCTCCGCTGAACCCCGGTTTTAAAATGTATGACCCCCCATATTTTCCCGATGGTATTTATACCTACCCTGGAAATTGGGATACCGACCCGTCCGCATGTGCCAAAAACATGACCTTCGTTACCCGCGCATCGAGCTCCCACCCCAACTCGTGTGGCAATGGGGGAGGTGCCGCGCTATGGTATGACCATATGTTTATTTCCAAGAGCTTGATGAACAATACCGACCGAATACAATATGTTGCCAATTCCTACACTACAGTAGGGAACGATGGCAACAGGCTGGGCATTTCCGTAAACGATGCGCCAACCAACACTTCGGCACCACCGGCCGTTATTACGGCATTGTACGATTTTACCGACAAATACCCCATTACGGCTAAGTTTGCAGTTGCTCCAAGCACTGCAGCAACCCTATCTGTCGGGCAGGTCGACGGGCTCCTCAGGATTTCGAATCCTGTCGGGGATAGAATTCGCCTTTTTCCGGCTTCCGCGTTAATTGGTCAAGATTGCCAATGGAGCGTATGCAGTATCTCCGGGGCGCAGTTGACGTCCGGGGTGATTCATTTTGGGGGCGGGGTTCAAGAAATTCCTGTTTCGCTTGTTGTAGGTACTTACTTGTTTAAAGTAACGTCACGAATTGCGGAACATACTTATCTGTTTACTAAAATATAGTCTTTCGTGAAAAAAATCATTTGTTTCTTGGCCTTGCTCACACCGTTGTTTGCATTGGCCCAAAAAGACACCGTAAGGGTAATGGGTTACAACGTGTTGTACTATGGCAACGGGTGCCAAGGGCCAAACGGCCTTTACCACGGCTACTTTTCCACCATTGTTAAATGGGCAAACCCCGACATCCTCTCTTTGGTAAAGAGCGGCTCGGCACCTACATCTCCCAACGAGGAGCAGATTTCGGCTCCCCTGGGCTTTCCCGATTCCATCATCAAGTATAGTTTGGATGTCGCGTTTCCCGGCAGGTATGCCTACTGTACCTACACCAATGCCTCCAAGTCGACCAACATGGTGTTGCTGATTTACGACAAAAACAAATTCGGCTTTGCGGGCTTGGTGTCGTCATATAGTAATATTACCGACTTCAATACCTACAAGCTTTATTACCGCGAACCCGGGTTGGCACAGGGGCACGATACTACATTCCTCTACCTTACACTCAATCACGACAAATCGGGAGATGACAACGAGCTGGTGCGTACCCACCAGTTGGGTGCCGAAATGGCCGAAATCCACAAGCATTTCACCAAATTGCCTAACTATATCAATATGGGCGATTTCAACGTTAGGAGCTCTTCGGAAGGCTTCTACAAAATGTTCACGTCGCCTCAGGATGAAGGATTCAAGTTGTTTGACCCGCCATTTTTCCCGGATCGCAAGTTGAAATACCCTGCCAACTGGGACCATAACCCTGCGTTTGCGGCCTACTTCACCACTTCGACGCGTGAGTCTGGGGGCATACCCAATTCCTGTGGCACGGGTGGGGGAGCAAAAGGATGGTATGACCACATTTTCCTTTCAGAAAGTATCGTGAACAACACCGACCACATCCGGTATATACCGGGTTCATATGTCACTTTGGGCAATGATGGGAATAGGTACCGAATAGGAATCAACAATAACAGCATTTCCAAGAATAAGGCTGCTCCCGACGAAGTGATTGAGGCTATGTACCGGATGTCCAATAAGTATCCAGTTATGGTATCGTTGGAGGTATCGAAGAACCAAGGTGAAAAGACGGCCCATACCGAGGTTTTTGGCGTGCCGGTTTTCAAAAAGGAAAATGTTCAATTGGAAAGTGCAATTGTTGACGAGCAATTGACCGTGGTTTTTCCCGAAGCCATGCTGCATGAAGAGCTGACCCTTGAATATGTGGGCGAAGATGGTAAAGTCATTTTTAACAAGGAAATCCGTCCCGAAAAAACCAGAATGAATTTTAAGTGCAAATTGGAGCCCGGCCAATATTCGGTAAGGGTATCCGGAGAGCATAATGTCGTCACAGAGCTTCCCTTTTCTAAAAAGTAGATTGATTGGTATGTTGCTGGATAAGTCTAATTGATAACGTTTAATTCATGTACCGTTAATGTTTCGGTAACACAATAATGGGTATTTTGCTTTCAAATTTGA
>CAIVHI010000509.1 GCA_903905685.1 uncultured Bacteroidota bacterium
AACACGAAAACGGCAGTGGCATAGCGTGCCGAGGCCGATGGAGGCGCTATCAGTGCATTCACTACAAACTCCATAGTGGAGTTGGCAAAGGGCGCTTTGTAGTGCTGCAGCACCAATGCGCGGGCGATGAGGAAAACGGCCGCCACCCCTATGCTGCCCAGTGCCACACCCGTGATACCCCCTTTACGCCCGGGGCAGCACAGCAGCAACACCACAGGCATAAGCAGCAGGTAGGTAATGGAGGTTTCTTTGGACAAAAGCGAAAGGAAGTACAGACCGAATCCGGCGGCCAGGTGCAGGATGTTGCCGGTTTGCAGGAACTTCCAAAACACGTTGAAGGCGGCGAAGGCAAACAGGAAGCAGTACAACTCGTCGCGGCTCTTGATATTGGCCACCACCTCGGTGTGCAACGGGTGGACGAGAAACACCAGCGTGGCCAAAAACGGCAAAGGACCGGAATCGGGGAATATTTTCTGCAACAGCCTATAAAACAGCCACACGCACCCCAGGAAAGCCAATAGGTTGAAGAAGTGCCCGATGGCAGGATTCTGCCCAAACAACTGCACCTCGATGGCGAACGACACCAGCGACAGTGGCCGATACTGGTCGTCGGTTAGGTTGAGGTAGCCGTAAAAGCGTGGCGTGGCCAGTAGCTCTGGGATGGCCTGTATGCCCTTGTTTACCAACGTATTGTCGCTGATGGCCATAGCGTCGTCCATCACGTAGCCGTTTTTCAAAGTGCCGCCGTAGGTGAGCGCCACCAACATTGCGAACAGCGCAAACACGTAGCCCGGCCGGGACAGGAATTTCAGGAAGGCGTTGTTGAGTAGCGTCATCATATCGACATTTCGAAGGAGGCAGATAGCTGCCGGTACCGTCGGCGCGGCATTATTTGTTCCCACCGGCAAATTATCCGCAAAAAAACAAAATTCGCCATTTAAATTTGCGCAATTACGCCCCAAGCCCATGCCGATTTACCGAACCTCCATAGCGCGGGAGAACATTTTGGCCCGCATCCGTAAGGAGCTCGGCAACGAGCAGTTGCCGATGCCCTACCCCGATGCCGAAATCAACCACAATCCGGTGTTTGCATCGGAGGATTTGCTCGATGAGGAGTTGTTTGCGTTGAATTTCAGCAAAACGGGCGGGAAATTCGTGTATTGCGACAATGAGCAGGAACTGATTGAGAACCTGTGCCTACTGATTGGTGCGCAGGAATGGAAAACGGTATTGTGCAACAATACCCGTCTGTTGCGCCTGTTTGCCAACAATAAGATAGACTTGTTGCATAACGCCAACACTGCTGTAGAAGATGCCGACGCCTGCGTTACCGATTGTGAGTTTGCCGTATCCCGCACCGGCTCGTTTTTGTTCAGCAGCAGGCAGCAAATGGGGCGTACGTCCACCGTTTTCTACCCGGTACACATCGTTTTGGTGTTTGCCGACCAAGTGGTGCACGACATAGACGACGGCATGACGGAGCTCCGCAAGAAATATGGTGCCCAGCTCCCATCCATGATCAGCCTAGCCACCGGCCCCAGCCGCACCGCCGACATTGAAAAAACCCTCGTAGTTGGCGTTCACGGCCCGAAAGAGGTTTATTGTTTTTTTGTGAATTCGTTTGCGTGAGGGGGTTGATGATGGTTTGTAGACTTGCACATTTCCCTTGGCTTCGAACCCACTTGAAATTTTCAAAATATGACAATCAACCACCGCTGCAAGACTTTTTGCAAATATTTCTCCGTTTAGAAGGTAGCAATATCAAAGACGCACCCAAAGCACTTAAACAAAAAAATACATAAAAATATATTATAATTTTAACAATCGCCCTTAACTTTTAGAGGTAATTCCCAGAAACCGTTGATAGCGCCTCGGTTTCATCAGGGGCAAAAATATTCAATCAATATGCTACTCGTCATTCATCGTCATCAGTTACCAACTTCGCTGGGTCACCCCCCATTTCCTTCCGATTGTGAACCGCAATAATGCTGAAATCGTCGCGCATGATGTATGGCGGGATAGTCAAGTAGCTGGTTTTTTCACGGTACCATTTGCAGATATCGAAGATGGAAGTTTCTATGTCTATCTTATTCATAAAATTGGCAACATCTTCCCAAGTACCCCATGCTGCCACTTCAAACAACCCCGATGCATCATAGGC
>CAIVHI010000510.1 GCA_903905685.1 uncultured Bacteroidota bacterium
TTGGTGACCACCGGTCAGGTAGTGCTTGCAGGCGAAGTGAAATGCAACACCTATATCGACGTTCAGACGATTGCACGGGAAGTCATTGCCCGCATCGGTTATACCAAGAGCGAATACATGTTCGAAGCGCATTCCTGTGGCGTGCTCTCGGCCATCCACGAGCAGTCTGCCGATATCAACCAAGGTGTCGACAAGTCTAACCGGGAAGAGCAAGGTGCAGGCGACCAAGGTATGATGTTTGGTTATGCCACCAACGAGACCGCCAACTACATGCCCTTGGCATTGGATTTGGCGCACAACCTGTTGTTGCAACTGGCAGCCATCCGCAAGGAAGGCAAGGAGATGAAGTATCTCCGCCCCGATGCCAAGAGCCAAGTAACCTTGGAATATGGCGACGACAACAAGCCTACCCGCATCGATGCCATCGTTATTTCAACCCAGCACGACGACTTTGCAGAAGAGAAGGAAATGCAAGCCACCATCACTGCCGATGTGAAGTCGGTTTTGATTCCCCGCATTTTAAAGGGTTATCCCCAATATGCGCACCTGTTCAATGAGCATATCAAGTACCACGTGAACCCTACAGGCAAGTTCGTAATCGGTGGTCCACACGGCGATACCGGCCTTACGGGCCGTAAAATCATCGTTGACACCTATGGTGGCAAGGGTGCACACGGTGGTGGCGCATTCTCCGGCAAAGACCCGAGCAAGGTAGACCGTTCGGCTGCTTATGCCACCCGCCACATCGCCAAAAACCTGGTAGCCGCCGGTGTTTGCGACGAAGTGCTGGTTCAGGTTTCCTATGCTATCGGCGTAGCTCAACCCATGGGCATCTACGTTCAAACCTACGGCACCGCAAAAGTGGGCATGACCGATGGCGAAATTGCCAATGTGGTAAGTTCCGTATTCGATATGCGTCCTTACTTTATCGAAACCCGCCTCAAGTTGCGCCAACCCATGTATAGCGAGGCAGCAGCTTACGGCCACATGGGTCGCCACCCGCAAACCGTAACCAAAACATTCAAGTCGGCGAATGGCGAGACCAAGCAAATGGAAGTAGAGTTGTTCACTTGGGAGAAGCTTGATTATGTAGAAAAAGTTCGTGAGGCATTCGGACTCTAATAAATATTTCGTTCCAATTAAAAAGACATACCGACTCCATAGTCGGTATGTCTTTTTTTACTATTAACCCGACTCGGAATATAATAAAAATATTTGCCAGTAAAGGGTTGGAAAGATCCCCGGTTTTCACATAAATTTGTTTGAGTCGTTGGGGCTTACCTCGCGTAGACCGTGTGGCGCGCCTTGTTCGGTTTAGACCATTATCTGAACCACTCCAACCACGATTTCTGAAATCTGTGATTTCGGCATTTTGAATATGGACAATTTCGAACCGGGCAACCCCATTATCGATAGTTTTTGCAACAGCAAAAACCCAATCTACTTGTTGGGGACGGCGGGGATGCTGACATATGCCAACATTGCTGCAGTGCACCATTCCGAACGCCAGGTAGGGCACCCACCCGAGCACGGTGGGCACTTCACGTCGTTTTTACAGCCCGCCGAATCGGGAAGACTCGAAGTACTGCTTCCAAGGGTTTTGAAAGGTGAGGCCATCAGATATTATGATTTGGATGGACGGAGCGTCAGGCTAGAACCCATTCACGCAGCCGATGGCGGCGTGGCGAGTATCGCCTATTCCATTGAGAACAACTTTACGGTTGTTCGAGAAACCCGGTCGGACCTTCACCTTGAAACCATATTCCGATATACGGAAATAGGGCACATCCTGATGGATGTGGATATGAACATCCTTTCGTTCAACGACAGTGCGCGGCTCATTGCGTTGCGCCTCAACAACAAAGTGCTGCGGGTAGGTGGCCACTTCCCCGATTTTGCAAGAGACGAACAGGGCCGGGAACGCATTCTCGACTACCTGAAATCGGTACTGGAGGGTGAGAACATCGACTACGAACGCCACGTCCCCAACGATAGGGGCGAAGACGATTGGTATTCGATATCGTTACGGCCCGTCTTTGAAGAAGACGGAAAAATCTCGATGCTCATCATCTCGCTTCAGGACATTACCGAGCGGAAACGCAACGAAATGCACCTCAACCAATCGTTCGATTTGGTGAGCGCACAGAACAAACGGCTGTTGAGTTTTTCCTACATCGTGTCCCACAACCTTCGGTCTCATTCCAGCAACATCATCTCCATTGTAGACTTCCTGAAAGACGCAGACTCAGACCACGAACGGGATGAAATGATAGGCCATTTAAAGGACGTGACCACCTCGTTAGACAATACCTTGAGCAGCTTAAACGATATCATATCCATCCACACCAATATCAACCTTATCTTTGAGCCCTTGATATTGAGTGCCTTCATCAAGCAGGCGATAGACGTGTTGCGCGACCAAATAGCTTTGAAAAACGCCACTATCGTCAACAATGTTGGCAAAGATGTCGTTATCAATTATAATCCGGCATATATTGAGAGCATTATCTTGAACTTCTTGTCGAACGCACTCAAGTACAGCCATTCCGACCGAGCCCCCATCATCACCTTGGATTTTTCGATGGTGGATGGCAAACCGGTGCTCAGCATAGCCGACAACGGAATAGGCATAGACTTAAAACGGAATGGCGAAAAACTTTTCGGATTGTATAAAACATTCAATGGCAATAAAGATGCCCGCGGCATAGGCCTCTTTATCACCAAAAGCCAAATAGACTTTATGGGCGGCAAAGTGGCTGTAGAAAGCCAACCCGGTGTGGGGACCACATTTAAAATCCATTTTTGATGAAGAAAATAGATACGGTTTGCATTATTGACGACGACAGCCTATATACCATGCTGTTAAAGAAGAAGTTGGAGAAAA
>CAIVHI010000511.1 GCA_903905685.1 uncultured Bacteroidota bacterium
ATCCCTTGGTAGGTCTATCAACTTGGAATAAGGCACTAGTTGTCTCGACGTCGCCGCAGTTATTGGTGTTGTTTTGAGTTGATATAGGGTCTGGCCTAAACAAACGGTCTAATTTCCCGTTCCAGGTGACATTGCATTACTGATACTTGGCTCCGATAAGATATATTTGCAGGAACGTGCGTCCAAAAATATGGGCTGGTTCCCAAACCGAATAATCATCAATCATTTGTTGGCATACTTTAAAGCGAACCGGTTTTTTGTTGTGTCGGTGTGCTTGTTGCATGCGGTTGCTTTTTTGGCGGCACTGCATTGGAAGAAATTCTTCATGGGCGATTCGGCAGAGTATATATACGAAGCCCTAAACATCAAGAACCTGTTCTTTTGCTACTCGGGTAATCCGGCTATGCCTATCGAGCCGGAATTTATGACCCAACGGCAGCCGCTTTATCCGCTGTTCTTAATGGGTGTTTATGTTTTTACGTTCAATGCTCGGGTTGTCGTTTTCCTTCAAAACTTCAGTTCCATCGCCAATATGCTATGGGCTCGGGAAATGTTCAAGTCTCTTGGCTACAATGCCAAGTACGACAAACTTTTATTGCTTTTTATTGCTTGCTATCCATCGCAATTCATCAACGCCAACACCGTTGCGCCCGATATCCTTTTACAGACTTGCACAGTTGTATACATGGCGTGTTTCATCAAATTCTATAAGCAGCAGCAAATCAAGCATTTGTTGTGGGCTGGATTGGCATTGATTGCCGGCATGATGGTCAAGCCTGTGCTGTATCCTGTAGCCGGTCTCCATATTGCTTTTGTGATAGTTGGTGTATTGCGGCGGAGGGCACATATGCAACGCGTTATTGCCGCGGCAATCCTGCCGCTCTGTTTCGTTTTGATGTACGACCGGGTAAATGAATTGCGGACCGGGGCATTTCATTTTTCGAGCAATCAGGCGTTCAACGCCGTCTACTATTTCTACCCTTTTGTGGCGTCCAAATATGGTGCCGATAGTGCCGAAATTTTTTTGCATCAGGAACGTGCAGCAGTGGCAGCCTACCCAGAGTATCGCGACAGATACGCATATGCCAACCACCGCGGTCGGGAGTTGATAATGGACAACTTTGCGCCGTATCTCTTGTTCCACGTCCAAAACGCGCTTCGGCTGTTTGTAGAGCCGGGTAAGGCCGAAATAGATTTGTTCACCGGCCGGCTCACCTACGGCAAGCTATACTCCAAGCACGCGGGCGGCTTTTATGCCGCGTGGCACAGCAAACAACCGGGAGCCCTAAGAGCCTATGTTGCTGAGAACCCTTCACTTATTGCAATAGTTTTGGTGTTCTTTTTTAATGTTTTGAAAGTCATTGGCTTCCTTCTGTTCCTTCGTCTGCGCGAAATACCCGTTTTTATACGAATGTTTTTTATGCTGACGGTATGCTATTTTGCTGTAGCCGCCGGGCCGATTGCAGCACCTCGGTATTTTCTCCCCGTCAGTTTGGTGGTTTCATGTTGCGCTATCGTTGGCTTGTCCCGTTTTCGTTCATTCCAATCCCCTCAACCGGCATGAGCCATTTTCAAAAATATCGGATTCGTTGGGCCGCCTGTGTGGTGTTGTGTTTATTGGTCTACCTACTGTATCCGCATTTTCGATATTATATCGACCCCGACGGCACCAGCTACCTCACCATTTCCGCACGTTATGCGCACGGCGATTTTGGTAAGGCTGTGAATGGTTATTGGAGCCCTTGGGGGTGTTGGCTTACCGGGTTGTTGATGGCGGCTTCACACTTATCTGCAATTCCTGCCTCGGTGGTGGTCAATACGGCAGGCGCACTACTATTCCTGTGGGTGTCCGACTCAATTTTCGGGGTATTCAACATCGCGCCCCGTCCGCGGTTGTCGTTCTGCATCACTCTTGCCTTGTTTTTGTGTTATGCGGTCTATTGGCAGTCGTTCGATGACTTATGGGAGTGTGGTTTTTTACTCTTGGTTTTTCGAATCTTCTTATCTCGCGATTTCCAAAACCGCCCGGGCTTGTGGGTGGCTGTGGGAGCCGTTGGTGCTTTGGCCTACTTTTCGAAGGCCTATGCATTCCCATATTTGTTGTTGTCCATTCCTATTGGCCACTGCATCTTGCATAGAAAGGTGGACACCGAAGTGTTGAAACCCATTGCCGGTTCTCTTGCAACTATGGCTCTTTTGTCGGCCCCATGGTTAGTAGCCCTACATGCCAAATACGGCATTTGGACTACGTCAACAGCCGGCGGACTCAATATGTCGTGGTACTTGGCGGGTCATCCTATTTGGAAGGATTATGTGCATTACCTCATTCCGCCTGCGTTGGAAGGCAGCGTCTATTATTGGGAAGACCCATGGATAGCCAATGCCGGCACACCGCAGCTATGGAGCAATTGGCACCTCTTTGGGCTGTTTTGGGTTCGGTTGGTTTTGAACATAGGCAAATTTTTTGTTGCAGCTTCGGCACTATCCTTAATGGCGTTGCCTGTGGTGGTGGCTTGCATAATACAGTTACGTAAGTGGCGGAATTGGAACAACATACCTACCCAGAAACTGCTACTAATGGCCATGGTACTGTTGTTTCCGTTAGGATACCTACCCATTAATTTCGAGTCGCGCTACATATGGGTGCTTGTACCGGCCATCATGATTAGAGGACTAAGAATTTGCGAACCGTTCTTCGGTGGCTCCAAATGGTGGTCGAAATTCGGATTGTGGTTGTTTTGTGCCACGTTCTTGCTCGTGCCTGCCTCCGGGTTGGTGCGCATGTGGAACGATGGCCTACACGAATTTGAGCTGGCTCAGGAACTCCGCAAGGACCATATCGTAGGGTCGTTCACTTCCAACCGACATCCGTCTAAAATGGCACGGCTCGCCTATTTTTCCGGTAATGCCTACTACTACAATGCACAACCACTACTCGAGAAGAAGTTTGAGTCGAGGCCCGATAGTGCTTTTTCGCATTTCAATAGGCTGGCCGTCGATATGCGGAAAAACAAGGTGCAATTCTATTTCCATTTTTGTGGTCGGCAGGATGACGATCCCAATTTGACATTCATTTACACAGACACCCGCACGTCGGGCTTGGTGTACCTTGGTAAAATAGGCGATATGGAAATTGTAGCCGTTGAGCCCGAGTAGCAGGTTAGGCTGTATCGGGATTTTTTTTCAGGTAGCCGTTGCGTAAATAGTACACACCTACTCCCGACCCTATAATCAGCAAGGACCCCCAGATGAATTTGATGTCGCTGCTGAAAAAGATGAACATCCAAATGCCGATGCTGATGATGGCCGGAATGGGAAACAAAGGCATCTTGAACGGTAACTGCCTGTCGCGATACTTGAACCTCACCATAATCAATCCAACGGCCTGCCCCACAAACTGCACCAAAATGCGCATCATGAGTATGGCCGTAATGACATCCGACAATCGGAATAACAGACTGAATACGAATGCGATGGCACCTATCAATAGCAGCGATACATGCGGAAAATGTTGGGTGGGGTGGAGCTTGCCGAATATTTTGAAAAAATCGCCGTTGCGTGCGGCCGCATACGGAATGCGGGAATAGCCCAAAATGGCGGAAAACAACGATGCCAATGCGATGATGAGTATCAATACCGTAGCGAATACTCCAACCAGGTGGCTTCCATATATCTTCTCGAAAAAGATGCTTACTACAAAGTCTGACCCTGCCACCGTTTGCCAGGGCAACACACCCAGCACCACAGTCTGCATGAGCAGGTAGGCAATTGCAATGCCGGTTATGGAAAGCAGGATGCTCTTAGGGATGTTTTTGGCCGGATTCTTGATTTCGCCACCAAGATGGCACACATTGTAGTAGCCCAAATAGGAATAAGTAGCCTTGAGCGTGGCCTGACCAAGGGCGGCGAACAATAGGTTTTTGCCGCTGAAAAAACTTAAATCCACATTCAAGGCACGATGGAAGTCGGAGTGGGGGATACCCGAGCCAATGAGCCACACGAACGTGCCGATAGTGATGCCCCACAACACGACCGATATTTTTCCCACACTCTTGATGTTGCGGTAAAGCAATGCTATCAAAAATATGACCAAGGCGCCACTTACCCCCTTCTTGGCAAGGTCGCTAAGCGGCACGAGGTAGGAAAAATACTTCGCGAAGCCGATGGCGCCACTTGCAATAACCAAAGGAGCCTGAATGGTGGTTTGCCATATGAACAGGAATGCCGCCAGCCTACCCAATTTTGGACTCACATCGCCCCACAGTTTTTGGAGAAAGACGTAGCTGCCGCCGGCATCGG
>CAIVHI010000512.1 GCA_903905685.1 uncultured Bacteroidota bacterium
ACAAATTTATATTATTTTCAGTATAAACCGGTATTTCTAATGGTAAAAAAACCAAAGCACCGGTTTCGCACGTAGGGGCGAATCGTACTTCCTCAAACCGCATTCCAAATTGGTCACCCATCGCAAAAAGAAATGACATCCCTATTTGGACACCTACAGGGGATGGGCAAACTCGGTTCGCCCCTACGGAGCCCATTCCATATGCTCGGCAATTCATTCCTGAAATCGTGTCGAAACGCATAATGCAAAAGCATACCGCTAGCCCGCCAACTCCGGCCTCCTTACTGCATTCGCGCACTCAAGCGAAGCGCCCTCTTCCTCCCCCAAAAAAATACCTATCCCAATCCAAGCGTTGGAATAGCCACACTACCTTAACTTTGGCCGCAACATTTCTGCCGACAATATGGTCCATTTCGAAAAGTTTTTGCTCGACAACGGTTTACGAGTTATTGTGCACCACGATGCCGCTACGCCTATGGCGGCCATGAACATTCTTTATGACGTTGGCGCACGCGACGAGGAACAGGGGCGCACCGGTTTTGCCCACTTGTTCGAACACTTGATGTTTGGCGGCAGCATCAACATCGAGGACTACGACGAACCTCTGCAAATGGCCGGCGGCGAAAACAATGCCTACACCACCAACGACGTTACCAACTACTACATACAACTGCCGCTGAAAAACCTGGAAACTGCCTTTTGGCTGGAAAGCGACCGCATGTTGTCTCTGGCTTTCACGCCCAAGAGCCTCGATGTGCAAAAAAAGGTGGTGTGCGAAGAATTCAAGGAGCACTACCTGAACAAGCCCTATGGCGATGCCTGGCACAAAATGCGGGAGCTGGCCTACAAGGTTCACCCCTACCGCTGGCCCACCATAGGTCAAGATTTGGAGCAGATTGAAACCGCCAAGTTGGACGACGTAAAGGCATTTTTCTCCAAACATTACAACCCCACAAATGCCATATTGTGCGTAGCCGGCAATGTAACGGTGGAACAGGTGCGAACATTGGCCGAACAATGGTTTGGCAGTATACCTGCGGGTGCCAAGTATGTGCGCAATATTGCACCCGAGCCCGCGCAAACCGAAGCTCGCTTCATGGAAACGGTGGCCGATGTGCCGCTTGATGCACTGTACAAATGCTGGCACATCTCCAACCGCCTCTCCCCCAACTACTACCCCGCCGACCTGATTACCGAAATATTGGGTAGCGGACAGTCGTCGAGGCTTTACCGCAGGTTGGTGAAGGAAGACCAAATTTTCAGTTCCATAAGTGCCTATCAGACAGGTAGTTTGGATGCGGGCTTGGTGGTGGTTGAAGGCAAGGTGCGGGCAGGCATTACCTTGGAAGCCGCCGACCAAGCGGTTGCCGATGAACTGGGAAGGTTCGTTTCGGAGGGCATTACAGATGCCGAACTGCAAAAGGCCAAGAATAAGATTGAAGCCATGATTGCTTTTGAAGATATGACCTTGCTGAACCGGGCCAACAACTTGGCCTTCTACGAACTGCTAGGCGATGCCGGCCTCATCAATTCGGACTGGAACCGCTATAACGAGGTGACTGCGGAAAGGCTGCAAGCATGCGCCCAACAAATCTTCAAAACAACGAACTGCAATACCTTATACTACCGCAAATCGAAATAAACATGCTGTACCAAGGCCGATTTACAGAGAATGGAACGGGTTTCGACAACCGCATCACCCAATTGTTCGGTATCCGCTACCCCATTGTGCAGGCGGGTATGATTTGGAATTCGGGCTGGCGGCTGGCCGCAGCCGTGAGCAATGCAGGTGGTCTGGGCTTGATTGGTGCAGGCAGCATGTATCCCGAAGTGCTGAAGGAACACATTGTAAAGTGCAAGGCTGCCACGTCTCTACCCTTTGGCGTGAATCTCCCCATGCTTTATCCCGATATCGACAAACACATCGAGACCATCATCAACGAAAATGTACCCATAGTATTTACTAGTGCTGGTAACCCCAAGACTTGGACCAAGTTGCTGAAAGACAACGGCATTGTGGTGGTACATGTGGTATCGGGAGCGAAGTTTGCCCAAAAGAGCGAAGATGCTGGCGTGGATGCCATTGTTGCCGAGGGTTTTGAAGCCGGCGGCCACAACGGGCGCGAAGAAACCACCACGTTGTGCCTGATACCATCGGTGCGGGCGGCGGTAAAGATACCCGTCATCGCCGCAGGCGGCATAGGCACAGGTAGAGCCATGATGGCGGCTATGGCACTTGGTGCCGAGGCCGTGCAAATGGGGAGCCGCTTTGTGTGTACCGAAGAAAGCTCGGGTCACCCCGCGTTTAAAGACGCGGTGGTTAGGGCAAATGAGGGAGATACGATGTTGTCACTCAAAAAGCTTACCCCCGTGCGCCTCCTGAAAAACGAGTTTGCCGACCGTGTGCGCGAAGCCGAAACCCGTGGCGATGATGTGGAAGCCTTGACCGCACTGCTGGGCAGGGCACGTGCCAAAAAAGGCATGTTCGAAGGCGACATGGCGCAGGGCGAATTGGAAATAGGCCAAGTGAGCAGCCTCATCAAAAACATCCTGCCTGCCGCCGATGTGGTGCGTGAGGTTTGGGACGAATTCAAAGCCGTAGCTGCCAACCCGTTCGGGTATTGACGTGGGGGCAACGTTTAAAATATTGCCCCATTTATGAAACCGAAACCTAACTTTGCACCGCAACAGCTGCGGCTTCCTGCCGCATTGCAACTTCAAAACCAGACTACTATGATTCAACCGGCACTCCAAAAAAACGACAAACAGGCTCGAATTTTCATCATCACCGTTTCTTTTGTCGTTTTTGCGGCGGTAGTCATTTTGTCGAAATTCAAGCTGAATCTAAATTTGGGTTTTAACGTACATGTGTTTGCCCTTTGCAGTGCTGCCATCAACTTCACCGTGTCTGTGCTCCTTGTTGCTGCGCTGATAGCCGTGAAGAACAAAAAATATGCGCGCCACAAAAAGCTGATGATGAGCGCGATCGTTTTATCCGTCTTGTTTTTGGTGTTCTACATCGGGCACCACCTGTTAGCCCAAGAAACCTCCTATGGTGGCGATGGCCCCATGAGGGTTATATATTATTTCATCCTCGCCACGCACATCCCGCTGGCGGGCATAATCCTACCTTTCATCCTGTTTACGGCCTATCGTGCCCTTACCGGTGATTATTTGGCGCACAAAAAGTTGGCCAAATATACGTTCCCATTGTGGCTGTATGTAAGCGTTACGGGTGTGTTGGTCTATCTACTGATATCCCCTTACTACGTGCCCCACCTTTAGATTTTACGAATTTTCAACATTTGCTATATGGGCGACTAAATCGTCTGTATTCGGGACGATTATTGACGTGGCTTCGTTGAAAATGCTACCCGGTAAAACCAAAATCCCGACAACCACCTGTAGCGGTTGTCGGGATGGCCTATGAGATATACCTTAGCCTACAGTTCGAAGGCTGCCTTCACCAAGTCGGCCTGCTCTTTGGCGTGCTTCTTGGAGAAGCCGGTCGCGGTAGATGCGCCTGCCGGGCGGCTCAGGTACTTAATGGGGAAGTTGTCGAGATTCATGATGAGGTAAGACAGGGCACCCATATTGCGGGGCTCTTCCTGCACCCAATGCCAAGGCGCGGCACCATAGCGCGTGCGCAGGGCTTCCAATTGGGCTTGGGGCAACGGGTATATTTGCTCCAAGCGCACCAAGGCAACATCCTTACGGTTGTCCTTGATTTGCTGCTCGCTGAGGTCGAAATACATCTTTCCCATGCACAGAATCACCTTTTTAACCTGTGTGGGGTCTTCTATAAATGGGTCGTCCACCACTTCTTTAAACCCACCGTTGGTAAACTCCGACATGTGGGAGTAGGCCCTTGCATGGCGGAGGTTGGCCTTTGGGGAGAAGTTGATGAGGGGCTTCCTGAATTCCCACTTCAACTGGCGGCGCAGGGCGTGAAACAGGTTGGCTGCGGTAGTAATATTGGTGATGATGAGGTTGTTCTCGGCACACATTTGCAGAAAGCGCTCCATGCGGGCGCTGGAGTGCTCGGGGCCGCCACCTTCATAGCCGTGTGGCAGCAGCAGCACAAGGCCATTCATGTTGGTCCATTTCTGCTCTGCAGTCACAATATATTGGTCTATAATGGTTTGGGCACCATTGGCGAAGTCGCCGTATTGGGCTTCCCAAAGCACTAGGTTGTTGGGGTTGGCCATGGCATACCCATATTCAAAGCCCAACACCCCAAACTCGCTCAGCAGCGAATTGTAGATATAGAATGTACCTTGCTCTGCATGTATGCGCGAGAGGCGGTTGTAGGGTTCATTGGTTACTTCGTCATAAATGACGGCGTGGCGGTGCGAGAAGGTGCCGCGCTTCACGTCTTCGCCGCTGAGGCGCACTTCATGGCCTTCGTTCAGGAGCGAGGCATAGGCCAGCAGCTCGCCGGTAGCCCAATCTACCTTGGTTTCCGTTTCAAACAGCTTGACTTTATCGGCCAGCAGTTTTTCCACCTTGCGGAGGGGCTTGAACCCCTCGGGCCACTGCATGAGGTCGGAAAACAGTTTCCGGAAAGACTGCTCCGAAATGCAGGTGTCGGGTGACTTCAGGAAGTCGGCATCGGTGGCTTTGCGCAACTGGTTCCACCACAATTCCGGCTTTTGGTATTGGTAGGGCAAGGGTGCCTGCTTTACATGGTCTAAGCGCAATTGGAGATCGTTCCAATACTTTTTCTCCATATCCTTGGCCAATTGCTGCGCATCGGCCTCGCCATGCTCCAGCAGGTATTGGGTATACACTTCCCGCGGATTGGGGTGTTTTTCGATGAGTGCATACAGTCCCGGCTGGGTAAACTTGGGTTCATCGCCCTCGTTGTGGCCGTGGCGGCGGTAGCACACCATATCGATAAAGATGTCTTCGTTGAACTTTTGGCGGTAGGCCACCGCCAATGCGGCGCATTTGCCCACGGCTTCAGCATCATCTCCATTCACATGCAGCACCGGCGATTGCACCATGGAGGCAAGGCTCGTACAGTAATCTGCCGAGCGGGCATCGTCGAAATCGGTGGTGAAGCCTATCTGGTTGTTAATGACGAAGTGGATGGTGCCACCGGTATAGTAGCCATCCAATTTCGACATTTGCAGTAGCTCATAAATAATGCCCTGTCCGGCCACGGCGGCATCACCATGAATG
>CAIVHI010000513.1 GCA_903905685.1 uncultured Bacteroidota bacterium
ATGTACTCAAAACGACAATCATGGTTTCTCAGCCTCGGTATATCATGCAAGTAACGTCCAGCAAAGCTTATATATCAGCTCTTTATGGAAACAAAGTGAGTATTTTGGACTTGGCCACCAATACCATAATCGGTACCATACCGCTACCTGCCCGTAATCCTGAAGGCATGTGTATGTGCGGCAATCTCGCGGCAGTGGCATGCTGGGATACCGGTGCCGATGCCGTTTGCCTGATAGACCCGAATACCGACGAGGTAATGCATGTATACCATGCCGCAGGGCGCGCTCCACAGGAGGTGCTAACCGACAAGAACGGTATGCTATGGGTGCTGTCTGGCAACAGTCCGGAAAATGCCGCTCCATATTGGACCGAATTCGAACCTTCCACAGGAGCCATTCTCAAAAAAATGGACTTTCCACCAACAGTCAATCCTGTGAGGCCCATCTTTAATCGCACGAAGGATACCTTGATTTTTATTGAAGCCAACTATTTTGGCGGAACCAGCCAGAACGGCATCTTCGAAATGGGCATCAACGACACGGCCTTACCCGCAACACCCATCATTCCGGCGGTTCAAAACCAGTATTTTTGGGCATTGGGAGTTGACCCCGCAACAGGCAATCTGTATGTGGGCGACCCCAAGGGCTTTACGCAAAACGGCGAGGTCTACATCTATACGAATGCAGGAGTGTTGCAATCGGGTTTCAAGGTTGGGCTTGGGCCAGGGCACTTTTATTTCGATTACAAATAATCGCGAACTTGATATCCGTTTCACCATATAGTGCGTTGAGCATTGTCTTATTGCTTGTTTTGGGCGGGCAAAAAGTGCTGGCATTGCCGATTCGTGATACACTCAAGGCCGTGACGGTAACGGCCGCCAAGCCAACCTCAGGAGACATAAAGCAAGACCTTTTTGCTCCGGGAGAAGAAATCTTGGGGCTGGACAGCACCGTGTTGAAAAGGTACCGGCTATCGGCCTTGTCTGACCTCTTGGCCAATCAAACCTCGGTATTTGTCAAGTCATATGGGTTGAATGGGCTGGCAACATTGAATATCCGCGGCTCTTCCGCAGCACAAACTGCAGTAATTTGGAATGGCATACCCATTCAAAACGCGGCCTTGGGTATTGCCGATGTCTCCACAATGCCCGTCTATTTTATGAGTCGGGTAGGCGTGGTCTATGGCAGTTCGTCTGCATTGTGGGGCAGCGGCAATGTGGGCGGCGCCATTGTGCTTTCTACCGAATCTAACCGCCACGATACCTCATTTTCGCATCCCGAACTGCTATTGGGTATCGGCAGTTTCGGTCAGCGGTATCTGGGGTTGGGAGAAAATTTCGGCGGCAAGAAATGGTGCCTGACAGCAAAATATTTTGGACAGTCGTCGGTAGGCAATTTTGAGTATACAGATATTTACGGCAGTCGGTGCAGGCTCTCCCATAGTGCCATGTGGGGCAACGCCTTGTCTTTATCGGGTGCCTTTTATTGGACACCGTCTTGGAGCCTTACTTATTCGCTCTGGTATTCCGGCAACTACCGTGAAATTCCCCAGGCCTTGTTCGAGGCCTATTCCGATAAGCGGCAGGCATCTACAGATATCCGGGCGGTTGCGGCACTGGAACGCACATTAAAGGCCACCCATGTGTATGCCCGTTCGTCGTTTGTAGCCCAGACCCTCCAATATGACGACGATACGGTGTTGCTGCACACCAAGGGCACCGTGAACCAATGGTATGAAGAATTTGGCTTGAGGAAGCCGTTTTGGAGTGGCGGCAACATGACGGTGTTTTGCCCTGTTCAAGTGGCGCAACTCATTGGCAATACGGTTGCGAGAACCCGGCAACAAGTGGTTGCGGCTATAGCGGGAGCGGTAGATTACCGTTTTTTCCGGCGGCGACTCGACGTGGCGATGAACCTTCGCGCCGAGGATGCCGAAGGCAATGTAGTCCTTTTACCGGGAGGAGATGCCGCTTTACGAGTCTTTCCCGGATTTAAGTTGAGGGTGAATGTGCAGAAAACCTATAGGCTGCCCACGCTCAACGAATTGTACTACTTTCCAGGTGGTAATTTAGGGTTGAAGCCTGAATCGGGTATCGCGGTAGATGGAGGCTATACTTACGATGTAAGTTGGAAAGGCGTTGATTTTCAAAGCAATGGGTCTTACTTCAATCGCGATGTCCATAACTGGATACTCTGGTTGGGCGGTGCGGTCTGGACACCCCAAAACATAGCGGAGGTATCGAGCCATGGGGTTGAAACCCGAAACGAAGTCAAGTGGCATTTGGGTGGTTGCATGGTGAAATTGGGCGTTTCCACCACTTACGTCATCGCTACTACCGTGCAGAGCAATCTACCCGGCGATGGCAGTATCGGCAAGCAGATTCCCTACACGCCTCGTTATTCGGGCCAGGGGCGGGCAGGCATAGTCTGGAAAAATTTGGAACTGGAATATGGCCACACGTACACCGGATATCGATTCATCACCACCGATGAATCGGAATGGTTGGCACCGTATCAAGTAGGAAACGTATCGGCCATGGTCCATTTGTCAATTTGGCGAACCAATCTTGAAGTCTTTGCCCGTTGCAACAACGTTTGGAACACGCAATATCAGGTGGTTAACGGGCGGCCCACGCCAGGACCAAATTTTTTGGTCGGCATCAAATGCAGTCTATAATTGATTGCCAATCAATCGATTACAGATTTTTCCCTCACATAACCTGTAGTTGTGAACCGTGGCTTGATCAATCGCCCCATTTGCAATACTACCGATAGTAAAATAAGCGACATACCCGCAACGAATCCGATGTTCAATTGGTCGGTATGCTTGATAAAGATGATTTCCCTATTCTCATTATAAAAGTAAAATGCCAAAAGGATGCCATAAACGGGTTCCAAATTAACGGAAAGCGTTGCGGTGAATGATGACAGGTGTTTCAATGCACTTATGGCCAAACTCTGTGCCCAAACGGTGCAACACACACTGAGCACTAAAATCCAAAGCCAATCGTTGCGATACCATTCAGGGCCAAACAACGATGGGGATGCCGGGATGAACATAGTGCCGGGAGCAAATGCGAACACGAAGGGCAGCAATAGGCTCAGAAACAGCCAGCCCGTGGTCATCTCGTAAAATACGACGATTCTGGCAGGATATTTGCCGGCAAGCTTTTTATTGAAAACGGTAAATATGGAACTCAAAACGGCAGCAGTCACCCCAAATAGGATGCCGACTCCGAACGAAACTTGATACCTATAAATGAGCCATACCCCGGCTATCGCCAAGAGCCCCAACAAGATTTCAAATAAATCGTGCTTGCTCTGGTTGATGAATGGGTCGAAAAGCGATGTGAATATACCGGCAGTGGACAAGCAAACCAAGGCCACCGAAATATTGGCATATTTTATTGCTGCATAAAATGCCACCCAATGTAGGCAAATCAGTGCACCAACTCCTGCAATACGGCCGGCCTCCTTGAAAGTGAACGGAATCCACATTTTGCGGACGGTAAGTATGGCGGCCATAATGGCTGCCGTGAACAACATTCGGTACCATACCAAGATGGGCGCATTGAGAGAAATGGCCTTTCCCAATACCCCCGTAAACCCCCACAGCAATACTGCCGCATGCATCTGTATCAGCGCTTTTCTCATGAATCCAAATTGGGATAGGGTGCAAACATACCCCAAAATTTGCCTGTCTGCCATTCATTTTCTTATTGAAATGGGCATCCAAAGCGATTAACAAGCGGCTACGGGTTGCTCCCAAACGGACGGCAAACCTAAAATCGCTAATTTTGCAAGATGCAGAAAAAGAAAATTATCATTGCAATAGACGGCTTTTCCTCTTGCGGTAAAAGTACCATGGCTAAGGAATTGGCCGCCAAATTGCATTATAATTTTATTGATAGTGGCGCGATGTATCGTGCCATAACTTTATATTTCATCAGGAACGGCGTCAATTTGTCCAACCCTGCACAGGTAGGCGATGCTCTCCAATCCATCAACCTGACTTTCGAATTCAATCACGCCACGGGCATGTCTGAGATTTGCCTAAACGATGAGAATGTCGAAGCCTATATTCGCGATTTGGTGGTTTCAGACAAGGTTAGTGAGGTGGCTGCTTTGAAGCCGGTGCGTGATTTTGCGGTATCGCAACAACAGGCCATTGGCAAAGACAAGGGTATAGTTATGGATGGTCGGGACATTGGTACGTCGGTGTTCCCGAATGCCGAGTTGAAGATATTTGTGACCGCCGATCCTGACGTGCGCGTAATGCGCAGATTCCGCGAAATGCATGCCAAAGACCCTCACGTATCGGTAGAGGAAGTGAAACGGAATTTGGAGTTGAGGGACTATTTGGATACCACCCGCGAAGAAAGCCCCTTACGCAGAGCTAAAGATGCCTGCCTCCTCGACAATTCCGATTTAACCCGTGAAGAGCAATTGGCACGGGTACTCAAACTGGCCCACCAAGCATTGGGCTCGGCATCTTGAAGCTTTGGGAGCATGTATCAACCAATTGTATAAAAACTGACATACAATTAGGTTAAAGTCGTTGAAACTTAATCCATTTTTCATTTTATGAATAGAGTCTACGTTTTGCTCTGCCTCATGGCATGGTCGGCCACTGCCGATGCCCAAATTTCGAAGGTGGACGACATCAAGAAATCGCTGGCCACTACGAATAAAGATACCGTTGCCTGGCTGCATAGCGGCATTTTGACTTTGGGTGCCAACGAAGGCTTCCTCCACAATTGGGCCGCCGGCGGCGAGCTCGCATCAATGGTATTGACGGGGATTTTTCATGGCAATCTTTCCTATCTCAATCATGGGAGCGTATGGGAGAACGACTTGGACTTAGCCTACGGCCTGAGCTATACTTACTCCAACAACTTTATTCCCCGCAAAACCGATGATCGGATAGATTTTACGTCCAAGTTAGGTTCCCAACTTAAAAATTCAAAGGAGTTTTATTTTGCGGGGTTGTTCAATTTCAAATCGCAATATACCAAGGGGTACAATTATGCTGATTCGGGATGGCAGCACAAGCCCACTTCCGAATTCTTATCGCCGGCCTATTTCACACTGGCCGCAGGAATGGAGTACCGAAAGGGCGAAAATTTTTCGCTATTCCTCTCGCCGGTTGCCGCAAGGGAGATAATCGGTAGTAGATACTACACTTCGCAATCGCCGTCAGGAGCCTATGGCATTGATTCGGGAAAGACTTCGAAGTTTCAGCTTGGAGCCTATTTTTCTGGGCGGTACAAAAAAAGTATTACCAAGGCCCTGAATTTCTCCACCCGGCTAGACCTCTATTCCAATTACTTGGCCAAAAACACAACCAACTCGGCGGGTGTATTGGTGAGGCAGGACAACCCTGGAAACATACAGGTATTTTGGGATAACCTGTTTGTGCTTAAGGCCTATAAAACCTTGAGTGTTACTTTTGGGTTGACGGTTGGCTACGACAATAGTTTCCCGTTCACCAAAAATACCCTCAATGCCAAAACGGGAACCCTGCAAGACAAGGGGCAGCCAGGGGAAGACTTGGGCTGGGTGCAACTCAGTCAGGTTTTTACATTTGGGGTAGCATACAAGTTTAAATAGGCAGTTTCTGCCATAGCAACACATACTCAATATGGGATTCATCAAGGAGTTTAAGGCCTTTGCAATAAAAGGCAATGTAGTCGATTTGGCCATAGGCCTAATTATCGGTTCGGCATTCGGGAAGATAGTGGCATCGATGGTGGAAGACATCATAATGCCATTTGTGGGCATTTTTACCGGTAAGGGAATGTTCGCCGACAAATATATTTTATTGAGGCCTGCAAAGGAGGGAGATGTGTATGCGACTTTGGAGCAGGCGAGGAAAGCCGGAGCAAATGTCCTTACATATGGGCATTTTCTGCAAACCGTGTTCGATTTCCTGGTAGTCGCACTCGTAATTTTCACTATGGTTAAAGCTATGATGCAAATGAAGAAGAAGGCCGAAGAGGCTCCTTCATCGGCCCCAGAGGTGTCTTCAACCGATAAGTTGCTGATGGAAATTCGTGACGCACTGAAAAAATGACCGATTGACGAAAATTGTCGATGTATTGTAGCCGATTGTTCCTATCTTGTTGGTCGATTCCACGGTTTTTGCCACCTATTAGTGACAAAACGTAGTGATTATCATTGCTTTTTATAATCGGATAAATCCGTAACTTAAATGAATTGGTCGGAAGAGGAACTAAACGATGATGCGAAGGAAATATATATCATCGATCAATTTGGTGTAATTCAATTTCGTAACTGCCCCGATAATATTGAAGGGGTGCCCGATTTTGGGGCCCATTTGGTACCATACCTTAAAAGTTTTGCGGGGCCTGAAACGACGGAGGGCGAAATTTCGGCGTTATGCTCACCCACGCTTTTTGCACCCAAAGCCGTGGAGGGCAAGGGTTCTACAACAACCCGCAAAAAGGGGGTGGAGCTTCGGGGGGCTATTGTATCGGTTAAATCATTGAAAAATTCAGATTCTTCGGGCTTTCAACTTGTTTCAGTAATTCGAAAGCCTGGAGCGGCTGCCATTGCCGGTGAACCTGCGGTTGAATATTTGACGCGACCTGCGTTGAAAGATGCCGGTTGCAACGAGGCACCCAATGCGCTTATGGATGCACGCGGAATAGGAACAGACCTAGAAAAAAATTGGTCTCCTAACCGCATCTCCAGAACCGACCCACTTATTCTTGAAACCCTCCTTGAAACCCTGCCCGATGGCGTTTTTTTGAAAGACGGCGAAGGGCGGTGGCAAATTGTCAACTCGGTTGCCAAAAAGACATTTGGTATAGCAGACGATAGTTGGATTGGAAAGTCGGACTGGGAATTATCCATAATCAATCCAAATATGGCTGCGGTCCACCGGTTTTGTGCCCAATCCGACGAAGCGGCATGGCAAAGAAGGGACATCACCCATTGTTTGGAATGCGCGCCAGACGTTTCCGGCAAGATGTTGTACTACGACACCATCAAAATGCCGCTTTTTCACGGCGATGGCTCCCGTAAAAGTATTGTTGTCGTCGCCCGCGATATCACGGAGAAAAAGAAAATGGATGATGAAAATTCCTACGACCAACACGTTCAACATGAACTCAACAAAATCCTGAAAATATCGTTGCAAGATTTTCCGCTCGATGTATGTTTAGACGGCATTTTGAATATTGTTATACATGCGCCAATCGTCAATTTATTGCCTCAAGGTCGCATCTTCCTTCGGGAAGATGATAGTGATAAGTTGATATTGGCAAGCCACCAAAACTTCACACTTTCTGCCGACTCCAAATGTGGCTCTATAGAATTTGGCAAATGTGTATGTGGCAACGCGGCATCTCTAAAAAAGGCCGTGTATTGGGACGGTATACATGACGTTGAGGGAATAGTGTACCAAGGCGCAGAACGAGCCGCCCACTATGCCATTCCAATCATTTCGGGAGGTGAGACGTTAGGGGTATTGTTGGTTTGTATCGAAATAGGACATCAGCAAAATCAGAAGGAGATTCTCTTTTTGGAGTCGGTTGCCGACATTCTCGCCGGACTGATCAATCGGAAAAAGGCTGAACAGCAG
>CAIVHI010000514.1 GCA_903905685.1 uncultured Bacteroidota bacterium
CGAACAGTATTTTACAATAAACTCTAATAAAAATGCTGAATAGTCTTGAACTGTTTTCGGGTGCCGGTGGGCTTGCCAAGGGCATCGAGATTGCGGGGGCAAAACATACCGCTTTTGTAGAATGGAATTCGGATGCATGCAAAACTCTGCGATACAATTACAGTTCGGAAATCGTGCACGAATCGGACGTACGTAACGTCGACTTCCAACGTTTTGCGGGCGTAGATTTGATTGCAGGAGGCCCACCCTGTCAACCTTTCTCGATGGGCGGGAAAGCAAAAGGCCAGAATGACGACAGGGACATGTTTCCGTATGCAGTTTCGGCCATTCGGCAACTTACCCCAAAGGCGTTCATTTTCGAAAATGTAAAAGGCTTGCTGAGGAAGTCTTTTGCCGAGTACTTCAACTACATCATCCTCCAATTGAATTACCCGGACATCACGGCGAAGACGGAACACTGGAAAGACCATCTTGCCCAACTTGAAAAAGTACACACCAAGGGCAGCTACAAGGGCTTGAAGTACAATGTGGTTTTTAGGTTGGTCAATGCTGCCGATTACGGGGTGCCCCAGAAACGGGAGCGGGTCATCATGGTAGGCATTCGCAGCGACTTAAACTTGGCGTGGAGTTTTCCGGATGAAACGTACTCCGAGGATGCATTGTTGTGGTCTAAGTATGTGACAGGCGACTATTGGAAGCGACACGACATCCAACCATCAACCGCAGACCTACTTTGCATGGACATTGAAAAAAGACGCCTCACCGAAAAATACGGCTTTATTCCTCCAAACTTGAAACCGTGGCTGACCGTACGCGATGCCATTGCCGACTTGCCGAATCCGGAACACGTCAAGGATTTTCACCCCGAGCACCAACATCGCCACGGAGCGCGCGCCTATGCCGGCCATACCGGCAGCGATATAGACCAACCGGCCAAAGCCCTCAAGGCTGGCGACCATGGGGTGCCCGGCGGCGAGAACATGATTCGATTCTCCGATGGAGCCGTAAGGTATTTCACCATTCTTGAAGCCAAACGGATGCAGACCTTCCCCGACGACTACCCGATACTGGGTTCTTGGACGGAAGCCATGCGGCAACTTGGCAATGCAGTTCCCGTTGAGCTTGGCAGGACGGTGGCAGCATCGTTATTGAATAAATTTTGAAAAATTTTTATTAAAAATTAAATATGATTTAAGCATTTTTATCTGGAGCCGGTTTTGGTACATTAGTCGCATCACTCATTAAGGCTTGGAGCGATCGCAAAAATGAAATTCAGAAAAGGACATTTCAAGAGAAAAAAGAAAGTTATGTAGGATTATTGGAAGCATATCATCGAGCTGCGATTGAGGGGTCTGACGCGGCTGCGAAGAATTTTGCTTATTGGCAAATACGGTGCGAACTTGTTGCCCCAGCGGAAGTAAGAGACGCAATCAATGAAATCACCAAAACCAATGGCCTGGAAAACGAACGACATATTGCCCATGAAAATCTCAAAATGAAACTCCGTAAAGACTTGAAAATAGAAAAATAGAACCAGAGATAATTCAATCACCACCCCTCTGGCGTGGTAGTTGGCTAACTTCCAAAGAATGAAACTCCCGAAGTTTTTCGACAAACCCGAAAAACTACAGCGAAGGCTCCATTCTGCCACTGGCCTCAAAATAACTCGTATTACAACTCTACATGAAAGGCAAAGGTCGGGACGTCACTCTAGTCTCCAACAAACACGACCCGCAGGCCACCACCGACGATACGCTCCCCACTCCCCACCCCGCATTTGCCCCTTTCGCATTAACTTGCGGTCTCTAAACAGCATTCTTACATGTACCGTTCCCATACCTGCGGCGAGTTGCGCCTGAACAATGCCGGAAACCAAGTGACGCTGGCCGGCTGGGTGCAGACCGTCCGCAAATTCGGCAGCATCACTTTCATGGACCTGCGCGACCGCTACGGCATCACCCAACTCTACTTCAACGAAAAAATGAACCCCGCCCTCGACGGAAATCCCGTGGGCCGCGAATTCGTGCTTCAAGTAACGGGCTCGGTGCTGGAACGTACCAACAAAAACCCAAAGCTCCCTACCGGCGACATCGAAATTGAGGTGGCAGACTTCAAAATACTCAACGCCTCCGCCACACCGCCCTTCACTATTGAGGACGACACGGACGGTGGCGACGAACTGCGCATGAAGTACCGCTACTTGGACTTGCGCCGCCCGGTGCTGAAACGCAACCTGGAACTGCGCTACCGCGTGAACCGCTCGGTGCGCACCTACCTCGACGGCCTTGGCTTCTGGGACATCGAAACGCCCTACCTCATCAAATCGACCCCTGAAGGTGCCCGCGACTTCGTAGTGCCATCGCGCATGAACCCCGGGCAATTCTATGCCCTGCCCCAAAGTCCGCAAACCTTCAAGCAACTGCTGATGGTAAGCGGCTACGACAAATACTACCAAGTGGTGAAGTGCTTCCGCGATGAAGACCTCCGCGCCGACCGCCAACCCGAGTTCACCCAGATTGACTGCGAAATGAGCTTTGTGGAGCAGGAAGACGTGCTGAACACCTTCGAGGGCCTGTTCAAACAGGTGTTTCGCGACATCAAGGGGGTGGATATTGCCGAGGCATTCCCCCGCATGACATGGGAAGACGGCATGTGGCTGTATGGTAACGACAAGCCCGACATCCGCTTTGGCATGACCATCAACAACCTGAAAACCCCGCTGCGCAAAACGGCTTTCGCCTATGGCGACTACAAGGACGGATTGGCGTTCAAGGTGTTCGACGAGGCCGAAACCATCCTCGCCATCGCCGTGCCGGGATGCGCCGAGTACTCGCGCAAGCAGACCGACGAACTGACGGAGTGGCTGAAACGCCCCCAAATAGGCATGAACGGCATGGTGTTTGTGAAGTGCAATGCCGATGGCACCTTCAAAAGCAGTGCCGACAAATTCTTCTCGGAAGACACCCTGAAAGCCATGGCCGCCCAATGTGGCGCAACCGCGGGCTCCTTGATATTGATTCTTGCCGGCCCCGAAGCCCGCACCCGCAAGGCTATGAGCGAGCTGCGCCTCGAAATGGGCAATCGGCTTGGCCTGCGTCGCCACGACGACTACAAACCCTTGTGGGTGATAGACTTCCCGCTCTTCGACTATGATGAGGAGGAAAACCGCTTTGTAGCCTGCCACCACCCCTTCACCTCGCCCAAACCCGAGCACCTGCACCTCATGGACGACCGGTCGGCCTATGGCTCCATCAAGGCCAATGCCTACGACATTGTGCTGAATGGCACGGAGATAGGCGGCGGCTCCATTAGGATACACCAAAAGGACATTCAGGAAAAAATGTTTGCGGCCTTAGGCATGAGCAAGGAGGAAGCCCACGAAAAATTCGGGTTCCTGCTGGGTGCATTCGAGTATGGCGCACCGCCCCACGGCGGCATTGCCTTCGGCTTCGACAGGTTGTGCTCCCTGCTGGGCGGCCAAGAATCCATCCGCGACTTCATAGCCTTCCCCAAAAACAACGCCGGCCGCGATGTCATGATAGATGCCCCATCGGCCATCGATGACAAGCAATTGAACGAATTGAAGTTGAAGACGCTGTAGGAGGAAGAGGGTCAATCCATAAAATCATCCAAGTCGCGGCGTTGCTTCTTGGTAGGGCGGCCGGTGCGGCTTTGGCGCTTGCCGGTGTTGAAGACCGCGCCCATTTTGGGCGTTGGGGCTTGGTCGTCGGCGGGGGTTATGTCGGCATAGTGGTTCACGGCTTCGGCATAGGCCACACGAGTGTGCAGCAGGGCTGTGACGCATATCACTTTGCGCCCATCGGGGGTGCGAATTTCGTAGGTGTCGCCAACGGCTGTGGCGCGTGCCGGCTTGATGTTTTGCCCGTTCAGCTTCACCTTGCCGGCATCAATGGCCTCGGCCGCCTGGGTGCGCGTCTTGAACATGCGTATGGCCCATAAGTATTTGTCCACCCTCAGTTTCTCGGTCATGGCAGGAAAATTGGAACGGCTAAGTTACGGGTTGGAGCCATTGGTTGGCGCACGCCTATCGGTCCCAAACGCCTCCTTCCAAGCCTTCATGCCGCCGGTGAGGTTGTAAACGGGGCCGATGCCTTCGGCTTCGAGCCGCTGGCCGGCAATGGCGGAGCGGATGCCCTTCTCGCAATAGAGCACAATGGTACCGGAAAGCCCTACCCACCGCTCGCGCTTCAAGTACCACTCCGACAACGGGATGTGGATGCCGCCGATATGGAACGCTTCCCGTTCCCACGCCTCGCGAACGTCGACCAAGGTGAAGTCTACTCCTTCCTTCATTCGGTCTTGCAAGCCTTTCACGCTCAGCGGCTCCATGGGTAAAATTGTTTAAGCTACCGGTGCCGACAGCGCGCTCCACAATGCGTCCTTCAGCTCTGCAATACCCGCACCTGTTACCGACGAGAAGAACACATGAGGCAGGTTTTTGGGGAGTAGTGCGCCGATGTCGCGCTTCAGCTCGTCATCCAGCATATCGCTCTTGCTGATGCCCAGCACCATATGCTTGTGCAATAGTTCGGGATTGTATTGTTCCAGTTCGTTGATTAGGATGTCGAATTCGCGGGCGTGGTCATTGCTGTCTGCGGGAATGACGAACAGTAGTGCGGAGTTGCGCTCGATGTGGCGCAGGAACCTGTGCCCGAGGCC
>CAIVHI010000515.1 GCA_903905685.1 uncultured Bacteroidota bacterium
TAGGTGTCTTTTGCGGTGCTTTGGTCGGAAGCGGTGCCATCATCAGGCATCAAAGCAACGATGGGTATGTTTTTAAAGTGTCTTTGCAACAGTCTAATGCCGGTATCGCCGTCTATGCCGGGAAAAGGTAGGCAGGCCACTATCAGCCTTAGTTCCACCGCCGGCACCAGAAAGGAGTCTTCCAATGATTTGTAGTGAACCGATGCCATCACATCGTCATCGGATATGACTTCCAATACCTTCTCGAATTCCGATTGGTTGGCTTCTACAAACAGGATATTTTTTTTCATACGGTATGGGGTAGGCCTCCTGAATTACTGACTTGTCTGAACATTGGGTTCCTTGCAACGAAATCCGAAACTACTCGGAAACAAAAATAACTATTCACGCCGGATTTCCTATTGTTAGGCAATTGCAACTGAATTTGGCGGATGGGGGTGTAGTATGATAGATATGGGGAATTTCAGTATGTGGTGGGTTGGGGTCGTCAACTCACTCCTGAATGTCATATTCCTTTATTTTTCGGTATAGTGTGCGCTCCGAAATGCCCAGTTCTGTCGCGGCATCTCTCCGACGGTTTTTGTGCTTTTTCAATGCCTTCACGATGTATTCTTTTTCGCGGTCGGCCAGCAACAAGGTCTCTTCAACGGTTTCATGATGGTCGCCAACCGCTTCAAGCAGAATAGGCCCGGTTTGCTGGTAGGGGGTAGCGTTCACCACATGGGTATCGCGATTATTGTAAACGGGCAGTATGGTCGTATTCTGATGGTCGGGCTCCTGGGGGGTGTAGCCTTGGTGCTGGGCCACGTCGTAAATCATCTGTTTCAAATCGTTCATGTCCTTTTTCAAGTCGAAAAACAATTTGTAAAGGATGTCTCGCTCCGTTGCAAAATCAGAACTGCCGTTATTTCCGCCCAAATGCGTAGGTATCAAGGCCATGCTTTTGGCTCCCGAGCCCGTGGTCGCTAAAAATTGTTGGAGGATTTCGGCCGACACGATGCGTTCTTTGGAGAGCACCGATATTTGTTCCGCAATGTTTTTCAGCTCCCGCACATTGCCCCGCCAAGCATGTGCCACCAGCAGTTGCAGTGCGGCAGGCTCAAGCTGAAGGGCCTGAGTTTTATATTTTTCGGCATAGTCGGCTGCAAACTTGCGAAACAGCAACGGGATGTCTTCCTTACGGTCGCGTAGGGCGGGCACGCGTATGGGTACGGTGCTGAGGCGGTAATATAAGTCTTGGCGAAACTTGCCTTCATGGGTAAACTCCAGTAAATCGCGGTTCGTGGCGGTTATCACCCTCACATCGGTCTTTTGTACTTTCGATGACCCTACGCGGATGAATTCGCCGGTTTCCAATACCCGTAACAGGCGGGCTTGTGTACCCAATGGCATTTCCCCAATTTCGTCGAGGAAAATGGTACCGCCGTTCACGGTTTCAAAGTATCCTTTACGGCTATCCACTGCACCGGTGAATGAGCCTTTTTCGTGGCCGAAAAGCTCGCTATCGATGGTGCCTTCGGGAATGGCGCCACAGTTTACGGCAATGAAGGGGTTGTGCTTGCGAGGCGAAAGTGCATGTATGATGCTGGAAAACACTTCCTTGCCCACGCCGCTTTCCCCTACAATGAGGACCGAGAGGTCGGTATTGGCTACTTGTACTGCCGTATTGAGGGCAAGGTTCAATGCGGGCGTATTGCCTATGATGCCGAAGCGGTTCTTGATGCTTTGAATGTCCATTACTATGCGGATGATTTATAGTGGGTTGTCCATCAGAATTTTTACACCATATCTCCCAACAGCGTGGCACCTGTAGATGAATGGATACGGACATTTACATACTGCCCTTTAGCCAAGTCGGCCTCGTTCTTCGGGAACACCACCATTTTGTTTTGCGAGTTGCGGCCACACCAATGGAGGTCGCTACGGCGGCTGTCGCCTTCAATAAGTACCTTGAATGTTTTGCCCACATCGTTTGCATAGCTCTCGGTGGAATGGGAGCGTTGTAAGGTGATGATTTCCTCCAAACGCCTCTTTTTTACATCCTCGGGAATGTCGTCCTCATAGCGGCGTGCTGCAAGTGTGCCGGGGCGTTCGCTGTAGGCGAACATATAGGCCATATCATACCTACTGTGCTCCATTACCGATAGGGTATCTTGATGTTCTTCCTCAGTTTCCGTACAAAAGCCTGCAATCACATCGGTGCTGAGGCCGCAATGGGGTATGATTTCCTTGATGCGTTTCACTTTGTTCAAGTACCACTCCCGGGTGTAGGTGCGGTTCATGAGCTGGAGGATGCGGGTGTTGCCACTTTGAACGGGCAGGTGAATGTACTTGCAGATGTTTTCGTGGCGCGCCATGGCGTGCAATACTGCGTCGGTAATGTCTTTCGGGTGGGAGGTGCTGAACCTTACACGGAGTTCGGGCGATATCAGGGCTACGCGCTCCAGCAATTCGGCGAAGTCTACGGTGCCGTCGTCGTCGCTGTGCAGGTAGCTATCCACATTTTGGCCCAACAGGGTTACTTCGCGGAAGCCGTTGTTGAACAGGTCGGTACATTCGTTAACGATACTCACCGCATCACGACTCCTTTCGCGGCCTCGGGTGAAGGGTACTACGCAGAAGGTGCACATGTTGTTGCAGCCGCGCATGATGCTTACAAATGCGGTTACCCCATTGCTGTCCAGCCTTACGGGCGAAATGTCGGCATAGGTTTCATCGCGGCTCAGCAGCACATTCACCATTTTCTGCCCGGTTTCGGCTTCAAGCACCAATCCGGGCAGGCTTCTGTAGGCATCGGGGCCAACAACGATGTCTACCAGTTTTTCTTCGTCCAGCAGTTTAGATTTCAAGCGTTCGGCCATGCAGCCCAATACGCCAATCAACATTCCAGGTCTGCGTTCTTTTTGTGCCCTGAAGGCTTGCAGGCGGTTGCGCACGGTTTGTTCGGCTTTTTCGCGGATGGAGCACGTATTGAGGAGTACCAAATCGGCATCTTCAAGATTGCCGGTGGCGCCAAATCCTTCGTTGGCCAAAATGGAGGCCACGATTTCGCTATCGCTGAAATTCATTTGGCATCCATAGCTTTCTATGTAAAACCTCTTTTTGAAATTTTTTGAGTCGTTACCGACGGTTTGAAAGGCTTCGCCCTGACGGGCTTCATCCACTACTTTGTGCAGTATGTCTGCCATAATTACCGATTTCCTTTCGGCAAAGGTAAGTCATTAAGGCATAGAACGTTTGGCAGGAACCGAAGGTTTGGGCTGCAAGGGTGGAGGTGAGGGTGCAAAAAAATGAAAGAGGCCATCACCGAGTGATGGCCTCTTTCAAGAACATTTTAGTCAATAATAATATTAACGAGCTTGGAAGTTCAAGTTTGTGGGCTTCCAGTTGTGACCTACGGGCAAACCGGTAGTTTTCACGTTGCGGCTAACCACTTCGATGCGGAGGTTTTCGAACCATACTTGGCCTTGACCATACATACGTGCACCATAAGAGATGTTAGAAGCGCCTTCTGGAACGTCAACAACGATTTCGCAACGAGTCCAATCTTCAGTACCAACCATTGCGCGGTTTTCCATGTTGTCTGCGTTTTCGCAAGGCATAGAGCAATAGTCGTGAGCATATTGTGTAGAGTGACGGTCGGCGTAGTTAGAACCACCAACTTGCATCCACAAGCCAGCCATTTGGGAAACGTTTTCAGTCCTCATGAAGCCTGTAAGACGAACCCTCTTGCCACGATAGTTTCCTGCATCAATGTTTTGGTGCAAATCACCATAAGTGTAACCTGAGTCGCCGCAGCTATGGCATTTCCTGCCGTGATGACGACCGCTACCTGAAGTGTAACCGTTTTCGCAATAAGTGCTCGGATAGAGTGAGCGGATGGTTGCGCATGTTTTACCTGACTTGCCTGCACCGGGAACGGTTCCAACAAAGTAACTTCCGCGGCTTCCTTTTTGCCAGCCCTTCGGAGTGTCGTAAGACAATGTTGCCACTGCAACAAGTACCATCAGCAATGGTAAAAATAATTTTGATTTCATAAGAAAACGTTGTGTTTGAAAAAATGTTTTTGAAGTTGACACAAACATAGAAATTCCTTCTCGAAAAAAAAAACTTTTTCAGCTTTTAGAGCGAAAAATTTTATTGTCGATGAAATTGAAGAAGTCTGTGGGGCGGTAGGTGCGCCAATTTGGGGCGTCTATCAGGCTCACATAGCGGTCTATATGGGAGCGGAGGAAGTCGAACGTGGTTGCCTCGGGCATATTGACGGCCGCTATCCAGCCGCTGTTGTCGGCTATTTCCTCGGTCCATTCCATATAATACTCTGTATCGCTGCTGTGGAAGTTCAGTACATTCTCGGTTATCAGGATGAATTTCGAGATGCCGCGTTCCTGCATAGGCTCCACGACTTCCCTTTTCAGGGTCATGATGTCGTTTTCTATGGTGTCGTTCCATTCCCCAATGAATTCCATAATGGCGAACTCCAAGTCGTAATCCACGAACAGTACCTTTAGATACAGGGTCTTGGAGCCGAAGGCTTCCCATTGGGGGTGTATATAATAATTGTAAACGGTGTTCGAAAATTCGAACTCGCTGTGCGCTATCCCATAAAATGGCGAAGACTCATCTTCTTCGGCATTATAAAGATGGAGCCAATTGTAGAATGGTTCTATTTCGTGCATGGATGCCGTGCTTGCCTATGAGCCGAAATTGCGTTGCCATTCCAAAATGCCACCCGTGAGGTTGGCCACATTCGTGAATCCTGCCTGTTCCAATATCATGCAGGCCCGCATGCTGCGTGCCCCGCTACGGCAATACACAATGACTTCGTCGTCTTTCCACTCCGAAATGTCGTCAATTTGGAATTCCACTATTTTTCCCAACGGGAAAAGCAGGCCGCCCAAGTTGCTCTCGGCAAATTCGGCGGGTTCGCGAACGTCTAACAAGCGATAGTTTTCACCGCTCTCTTTTTTCGATTTCAATTCTTCAGCCGTGATGGTCTTCATGCTATTACAACTTAATAAATTTGGAGGTCTGTTTTGTACCGTCGTTTCTTTGGATTTCGGCGATGTAGGTACCCGGTGCCAATTGGGCGATGTCGGCCGATTGGCCTGAAATCAGTGCGCCATGCATTACCCCAATGCCCGAAACCGAATATATTGTGTAATGGATGGAATAGTCGCCATCGAAAACGAATTCCAACTCTTCTTTTGCCGGATTGGGTGAAATGGCGAAATGGACGGTGCCCGCGCGAGGCATGGCCACTTTGCTCGATGTGATTTCGCGTCCTAAAAGCGGCCGCATCATAACGGCCCCATTGAATAGTGATGGGTTCCAGGCGGTAGCCGAGCCCGTAACCCGGTAGTAGGTATGGTTGGCTCCTACACGGTTCACATCCAGTCCTATATATAGACTGTCACTACCGCTGTAGGCGGGTTGTTCGATGCCGGCATAAAATGTACCCGCCGGCAATACCAAAGGGGTATCGAGTGGGTAAATCCAGAAATGGTTCACGGTATCTACATATCCGGGATACAGATTTTGCACCTGTTTTACCATATTGTCGAAATAGTACCCGTTTACGCCGGCAAGTTGCGTGTATACGTTGATGAAAAACTCCTTTTTGTCGGCCAGCGGTACTTGGCCGGCAAAATAAATGGCGAGGCCGCGTAGGGTGTCCGGCCGGTTGAGGTGGTACTCTATCTGGATTTCGGCGGGTTCCGATTCATCGGGAACCATATTCAGGTAATAGGCGCGCTCTGCCGAGCCGTCGTAGTAAGCAAGGTAGTTGTCGAACACTTGTTGGCCCACTATAGTGTCGTTCACGGTTATTCCGGTCGAAGGCGTGCCTACGAAATATCGGGACGTTAGGAAATGGACTGCCGTGCCGTAGGGGTAAGACGGGTAAGACGTTATCGACAAACTATCGGTTACCGCAGCGGTAGCGTATGGGCCTAAGGCCACCAAGTTGGCGGGCGATGAATAGAGCGTTGCTCCGGAGGCGGCATCGCTAACTTTACTGTAACAAACCACCCCCTGCCCAAAGGATGTATCATTCCGCACGCTGTCGGAAATAGTGACCGCTATCTCTCCCGCCGTATTCGCCAAGAACTGGTAGTAGGGCATAGACGTGTAGTCGTTGAGCAAGAAAGTGGGGTTTGAAGTATAGCCGACATCGGCTATTGCGGTATCTCCATCCCAACGGTTTTTATCCAACCGTACATAATCCAGGTTCCAATCGGAGCCGGACCAATAGGCTGCGGAAACGTTCACAAACCTAAATTGGAACGCCCCCCCAAAGAACTGGGAGTCGGTAATGGGAATCATCACCATTTGGAAGGGTACGTAGGCAGCATTGGTATCTGAAAAAGACCATACTTTGACGTAATTCCCGTAAATGTTTTTGAAGAACAGCATCAAGGAGTCTTGCGGCATAGGGTAGTAGCCCGTTCCTTGTGCCTGAAACATAAAACTCAGGTAAAGGCTATCGGCAGGTGTTGTAACCGAAAGGTCGATGTTGATGGGCTGAGAAGTCAGGCTGTCGGCATAACCGAACGAGGTGTTCGATAAGGTGTCGTAGGGTAAGCCCATGCTGTTCAGGTTGTCGAGAGTGGCCACGCCGCGGTCGGGCTGGCCCACGGCAAATGTATTGTTTACATATGCCTCATCGTCAACCCATTTGCTACTGTCGGGATAAGGTGAATAGCCGGTAAAGTCGTCGAAAAACGGGAGGCTTATCGCCGTGGTTTTTTTCGCCGTGTGGTGGTTTCCTGAGCTCCGTTGAAGCAATGCTTGGTTTTTGGGCATCCGGCACATGCGCTCCTGTGCTGTGGTGGGTCCCAAACCGGTCAGCATCAGCAAACCTAAAACGAACAATATATGGAGGCGGTACTTCAAGTGGTGGCTCGGCTTATTGCGGTTGGTTAACGGACGGCGTGGCCGGTATATTGTCGGGCTTGCTACAGCTTTCGTAATCGTCCTCGGTTGGGTTTTGCACGATCACCAATTCTATATAGTCACCCATATTGATGCGGTTGGGCGTGCCTTGTTCATTCTTGGCCTTGGGAAA
>CAIVHI010000516.1 GCA_903905685.1 uncultured Bacteroidota bacterium
CTATACACTTATCGGCCCAAGGTCTTCCCGGATGTATAATGTCCCAGTCCGATTTTGCCTGATTATACCTACCTGAGCCCGGGTCGTGGTTTCCAAATCCATCAATCCTCGTGTTCCAGATCGGTTTGTAATGCCGAATCAAGGCGGCCTCAACAGTGCCAATCAAATGCGATGCGCCATCTTCCAAAATCATGAACCTGCATGAAAAGTCCACCTGATCCAAATTGTTGGCCTGAGCCACACTTTTGCTATGCTCCTTCAACCTGCCATAAAGTTCGTATGTTGAGGTCCCTGTTTTTGAGTCCTTTGCCTGCCTCCATCCCCCGGGCACAGCCTTGCCGACGTAAATCGGTAGGCGGAATTCGAGCCGGTTTTGTTCGTAGAGTTCCTTGTAATATTCGCTTGCGCCGGTATAGTATATTGCGTAAACGCCCGTTCCGTGAAACCTAATGGGTGGAGGTAAAGTATGGACTGGCGTCCCGTTAAAAAAACGAATGGTATCCTTAATCAACTCTTCGAAGACATCGGATTTGAAAATGTGTTTTTCCCGGTCAAAAGCTACTTCCATTGTTCAAAAATAAGGTTTTTTGAATCGTCGAGGTCAGCGTGTTTCGAGGAATCATTGGACTTCCGGTTTGGTTTATCCTTGGCGTTGAAAATGGGGATGGTGGGCATGCAATATGTGCCCCACTTCACAATTGTCGGGATTTGGTTCGACAGCCAAAAGCGAAATCGGGACAGAACGGGCGTGCCACGGTTTGTTAAAACTTTAAAAAACCGGTTCATTTTGGTGCTCTGGTGGTTACTTTTGCTTAATATAAAGTTTTTATGCAGTTACCCCACTTCCTGATGCTGCAGGCCGACTCTGCCGCTACCGCCGCTGCGGGTGCAGGGCCCGAGAAAATATCGCTGTTCCACTTGCTGATGGAAGGTGGCGCACTTATGGTTCCATTACTGCTGTGCTCGTTGGTATTGGTCTATGTTTTTGTAGAGCGGCTGCTCTTCATCCGCAAGGCCGGCATTGCCGACCCGTCGTTCCTGCCGCGCATCAAAGATTTTTTGGATAGGGGAGATGTGGCCGGAGCGAAGGCTGCCTGCCGTACCGCAGGCACGCCCATAGCTCGGATGATTGAAAAAGGCGTGGCACGGGTGGACAAACCGGCCGACCTCATAGAGAAGGCCATGGAAAATGCCGGTAAACTGGAGGTGTACCAGTTAGAGAAAAACCTGTCGGTATTGAGCACCTTGGCGGGTATTGCCCCCATGTTCGGGTTTTTGGGCACCATTGCCGGTATGATCATCCTATTCTTCAATGTTCAGCATCAGGGGTTCTCGTTGGAGACCATTGCGGGCGGCATCTATACCAAGATGGTGACGTCGGCATCCGGGCTCATCATTGGGCTGTTGGCCTATATAGGGCACGCCTACCTCAATGCCCAAATCAACAAGAACGTGAACAAAATGGAAGCCGCCACAGTTGAATTCCTCGACATGGTGACCGACAACGACGCCCACCTCTAAACCCCGCCCCAACCATGAATATCCGTAAACATTTGCGGGACGAACCCCACGGGCATGCCTCGGCACTCAACGACATCCTTTTCATCCTGTTGCTGTTCTTCCTCATTATCTCCACACTGGCCAACCCCAATGTCGTGAAGTTGAGCATCCCTAAAGCCCAAAGCGACACCAAGGCTAAGCAAACGGTGGTGGTATCCATCAACGACAAACAGCAGTTTTTTGTGGGCACACAGCAGGTGGCCGTAGACTCCATGAAAAAAAATATTGGCGCGGCAGTGGCGAAGGCGCAGGATGCCGAGCCTACGGTCGTCATAAATGCAGACAAAATGGCTACCGCCGACAACATTGTTGCCGTAATGCGGGTAGCCCATGAGTTGAACCTGAGAACCGTACTGGCTGTGGAAAACAATACCAGGTAAATTGCGGATGGGATGGATTGCCATTAAACCGTATTGCAGCCATTTTGTCCAAGGAGTTGTGTTTTAACGTAATACCGATTGAACTAAAATTTATTTTTCTTATCCGAAATCCTAATTTTGCCAAAGAAATTTTAAAAACCAACATAAACATGAAGAAGTTACCTTTACTTCTATTGCTTTCTGCCTCACTCGTGACGGCGGGAAACCGGGCAAGAGCCCAAAACATATACACCTTTGCAGGGCAGGCCGGGAGTACCGGTTATACCGGTAATGGTGGCTACGCTGCCGCGGCAACCATGTATGGCCCTGCGGGCATTGTGACGGATACTGCGGGCAATGTTTACTTCGCCGACGAGCGCAACAATGTGGTGCGTAAAGTGAATGCCGCAGGGATAATAACTGTTGTAGCAGGCAATTCAACTGCAGGATATACCGGAGACGGTGCGGCAGCAACGGCAGCAGAACTCAGAACCCCTACCGGCCTGGCGTTAGACAAAATCGGCAATCTCTATATTGCAGACAATGGCAACAACGTGATTCGCAAGGTGAGTGCCACTGGCACCATCACCACCATTGCGGGCACTACCGGAGGCTATTCGGGCGATGGCGGCCCGGCCATTTCGGCACAATTGCGTGGACCCAATGGTATTGCA
>CAIVHI010000517.1 GCA_903905685.1 uncultured Bacteroidota bacterium
ACAATCCCCGAAATCCGCTCCGGTAGTGGTTTTCGGGGATTTTTAAACAACAAAACCTCCCAAAATCCCCTTTTCGGAGCAATGTGTAGAACGATTTGTAGAACACCGAGTGTTATGATTTTACTGCCCAATAACTGCAAATGTTCCGACATTAAGGTATTCCCCACAACATGGGAACGGGCTAATGCATCCGTCAAAAACAAGTGGCACGTCCACTACCGGTTCTATGACCCTGCCCATACAGACAAATACCGGTCGGGGTGCCAAATCAAGTTGTACTCCATGAATAAGTACCGGACCGTTGCCCGAACGGCAGGCCGCTACGCGACAACCGATTTACCGCGGTTAAGTGTTGTTGAAGGTATTTGGAGACTAACTGGTTCTTCCAAGAAAAGAACGAGGGTATATCGTGCAATTACGAAATGAGGGCTCCGATTTTTATACGAGAAGCCTTTTTGTTGTTCCGACCGAAACAGCGCACCCAGCTGGGGGGACTCTTTCTCGTGCTCACACGCTTTCATCTGTATGTTCGTTGCGCTACCTGCGAATGCTGCAATTGACGGCTGGACGTTTGTAATAATCCAGGCGGGGCATAGCGCACCTTTGCATCGCAACGATTCCGTTGCAACAAAAAAGGACTTGGAAATGAAAACCAACGAAGTATTGCAGAAAGACGTGCAGGATGCCCTTAAATGGGAACCTTTGCTGAATGCGGCTGAAATAGGCGTGACTTGTAAAGACGGTGTAGTGACGCTTACGGGCAGCGTGAACGATTATGCCAAAAAATCAGAAGCCGAAAAGGCGGCCAAAAACGTGGCAGGAGTGTCGGCCGTGGTAGAAAAAATCGAAATCAATTACAGCAGCTGGGGTACCACCAGCGATGGTGATATAGCCCGCGAAATCATTAGTGCGCTGAAGTGGAACTTCCAGGTGCCCGGTGATAAAGTACAAGTAAAGGTTGAAAATGGATGGGTGACCTTGGAAGGCGAATTGCCTTGGAATTTTCAACGCGAGGCAGCTCAAGCCGCCGTGCGCCACCTTAATGGCGTAAAGGGTGTATCTAACAAGCTCACCATCAAGGCCGAAACCCGCGATGCCGTAGAGCAAAAAGACATAGAGAGTGCGTTGTCGCGAAACTGGTCTATAGACAATGAAGATATTGCCGTGGACGTTGCCGGCTCAAAAGTTACCCTCACAGGCACCGTGGAGTCTTGGTACCAAAAAGACGAAGCCGGGCGTATAGCCTGGAATGCTCCCGGTGTGGAACGTGTGGTGAACGACTTGGTTGTAGAATATGACTACGCATTGATGGATTAATGCCGTGAAATGGGCGGGAGTAGACCTCTCGCCCATTTTTTATCTACCCTGCTGAAAAGCCCCTTCGCCTTAAGATGGGGCTTTTCTTATTTAGTAGGGTAGGTGTAGCCCGATAAAATGTCCTATCTTTAACATGCAATTTGCCTTTATGAAGAAGCTCCTGTTCCTGGTGGCTCTACTGCCTCACTTAGCCAACGGCCAAATCATTTCCACCTATGCCGGCAATGGGGTGTGGCGGTGCTCGCCCGATGGTAGCCCGGCGGCCGACTCCTGTGTGGGTCAGCTTGGTGGCGTGGCGGTCGATACCGCCGGCAATGTCTTCTTAAGCTGCATCAATTGCTCAAACGTGCGCAAAATCAACACGGCCGGCACGCTGCACAATTTTGCAGGCACGGGCTATCCGTTTCTTCCCAGTGGCTTGGCGATAGACAAAGCCGGCGATGTGTTAGTGTGCGACAATGGCAACAGCGTGCTGCTCAAGGTTGCGCCCACGGGCACCATCACCACGCTTGCAGGGAATGCCTCGGTCATTGGTGGCGGTTTCAGCGGCAATGGCGGTCCGGCAACGGCTGCCCTGCTCAACTTTCCTACCGCCGTTGCGGTAGACACCGTGGGCAACATTTTTATTGCCGACGCCGGTAACAACGGCATCCGCAGAATTTCGCCTGCGGGCATCATCACGCAGTTTGCAGGTAATGGCATTTTCGGCACCTCGGGCGATGGTGGCCCTGCCACCAATGCAGCCATCAGGAACCCCACCGGTGTGGCCGCCGACCGAAAGGGCAATGTCTTTATTGTTGATTATCAATGTGTGCGCAAAGTAAATTCATCGGGCATCATCACTACTGTAGCCGGCAACGGCACGGCCGGCTACCTCGGCGACAATGGCCCGGGCACGGCGGCAGCGCTCAACAGCCCAGTATCGGTAGTGGCCGACAAACACGGCAACATCTACATTGCCGATTCGAAAAACAATGCCATACGCATGTTGGACACGAATGGTATCATCACCACAATTGCCGGCAATGGTGCCGGCATAGATGCCGGCGACGGCCACCCCGCCACCTTGGCCGGTCTTAACGACCCCGAATATGTGGCTATAGACAAAAACGGATTTTTATATATTGCAGAGATAAACGGTGCCCGCCTGCGCAAAATAGACACTTGCCAACTGCCCATGCTGGCGCCCATAATGGGCGATAGCCTAATGTGTGTAGCCGGCGCCACCACCCTCAGTGCCGTCCCCGCAGGAGGCACGTGGTCGGTGAGCGATACTGCGTTGGCCACCATTTCCACCGCAGGCACGGTGACCGCCTTGGGGCGCGGCACGGTATTGGTGAGCTATACCTTGGGCAATGGTTGTGGCACGGTGTCGCAAACAAAGCAACTGCTGCTGGCGCCTGCCGGCCAAATTGTGCGAACCTCGGGCACAGTCGGCGCATCGAGCAGTGGGGTAGACACCTTTTGTTACGAAGGAACCATTGCCCTCTCGGGCGGGATACCCGGAGGCGTATGGGGCCTAACCGACTCGGCGGCCGCAACTTTCTCCGGCGGTATGCTGACGCCCCACCTGTTCAGTGTTGAGGATACCTTGTATTACGCAGTAAGTTCAAGTTGTGGTAACGATACTTCGTTTTTCAGGTTTGTTATCAGTTGGTGCCCCGATGGAGTGCATGGGGTGGTGGCACAACCTGCGGCCGCATCCCTATATCCCAATCCCGCCTCCAACCTGCTGCACTTGGATGCGGTGGGTGCTGCAAGGGCGCAGGTGTGGTGTGCCGATGGCCGCCAAGTGATGGACGTAGCCTATGCCCCGACGATCAACATATTCCATCTTCCCAAGGGCCTGTATCTATTGGTGTTGTTGGATGCCGATGGCTTGAAAATAGCGCAACTCAAGTTGGTGAAGCAGTAGGACGCACGCCTCTCACCGCTGTCGGCCAATTTCGATAGGGGACATCGGAAATAGGGCATACTTAACAGTGCCCTGCTCGATTCGATGCATTTCGAAACGATGCCGAAGCAATTTCAAGTAGACGGCTGTTGGAACGCCGCATCACCACGTTTTTTGACCCTGACTGGTTGACCACGAACTACGATTTCGGTATCGTGCATAATTCACGATACCATGCTTCCTGTAGTAATGCTCCCGTACGCTTCAAGTATTAGTGTGGTGTTTGTATCAAAGTGTCTTGTTTTTTGTCAAAAAATCCAATAATATTGTCAAAATGCGTACATTTGACGTAAAGGACTACTTCAGTTAAAACAGATAGTTTATGATACATACCGAGGCGTTGTCGATGCGGAAGGGTAGGGGGGCACAGTTCAATCCTGCCAATAAATTTGGAACGGTGTCTTATATGCGCGAGCACCCCGAGGCAGTAGACGACTGGCAGGAAAACGACGCCAAAACCCAATACATTTTCGAGAACAGCAAAACCATCGTGAACGAGGTAACCGTTCCCGATGTCGGGATGCGTTTCTCGCTGAACCCCTACCAGGGGTGCGAGCATGGCTGCATCTATTGCTATGCCCGCAACAGCCACGAATATTGGGGCTATAGTGCCGGTGTGGATTTTGAAAGCCGCATTGTGGTGAAGAAGAATGCGGCGGCACTGCTCCGCAAAAAATTCTTGAGCCGCACTTGGAAACCCGACGTTATCTCCCTCTCCGGCAATACCGACTGCTACCAGCCCATTGAGCGCAAAATGAAAATCACCCGCAGCCTGCTGGAGGTTTGCCTCGAGTTCCGCAACCCGGTAGGCATCCTTACCAAGAACGAATTGGTGCTGCGCGATATAGACCTGCTTCAAGAGTTAGGGAAGCTCAACTTGGTAAGTGTCTATACCTCAGTCACGTCTACCGACGAAAACCTCAGGCGGGTGCTCGAGCCCCGCACGTCTACCTATAAATCGCGTTTCCGAATCTTGGAAACCCTTTCCAAAATGGGCATCCCCACCGGAGTGATGAATGCCCCCATCATTCCCAGTCTCAACGATGCCCACATGTTCGACGTGTTGAAAGCGGCATCCGGGGCAGGCGCACGGTCGGCAGGCTATACCGTGGTGCGCCTCAACGGCGCCATTGGGCCGCTGTTTAAAGACTGGCTGGAAAAGACTATGCCCGATGCGGCCCAAAAGATATGGCATTCTATTGAAGCCTGCCATGCCGGCAAGGTGGAAGACAGCCGCCTCGGCAACCGCATTGTTGGCGATGGTGCGTTTGCCGAGGTCATCAAAACGCAATTTGAGCTGTATTGCAAAAAGTTCCACCTCAATAAGGAGCGTTTTCAACACGAAACCACCCATTTCCGAAAAAAATTCGACCCGCAGATGAGCCTGTTTTGATGGGCCCGAACCAAAATTGTGTTGCAGCCGTGTGAAACATTGGGCATTCGGGCGCGTTTTGTCGGCATTTGCCTATTTTTGAGACTCAACCACTATCGATTATGTCGAAACCGATTCCCGAAAACAAGTTTTGGAAGAGCACCCTGATGGTTTGCGGGCTTGCATTGGCCGTCGCCGCCCCGTCTTGCAAAAACAAGCCCATGGGCGAGGACGAAATCATGAAGGAGTGCGAGAAAATAACGAAGGCCTTGCCCCAATACAAATTGAAGCAAATGGAAGGGTATCCCGAGCCCGAGAAACGGAGCCTGTCGGGCTACTTTGAAGACGACAAACTGCGCCTAATCAATGAGTCCTATTTCTCCGACACAGATCGCGTCTTTACTCATTACTACGTCAAGTCCAACGCGCTGATTTACGCATATCGGGAAGACTTCATCTACAACAGGCCCGTCAACTACACCGAAGACTCTGCCAAGAAAAACAATGACAGTGTGTGGTATGACGATAAGAAGACGGTGCTGAAAACCAGCTATTACTACTTTGCCGACGGCAAAATGCTGAAATGGCTGGATACCGACAAAAAACCGGTGCCACCTACCGCCAAGGCATTCGATACCAAGCGCGATGAGCTCTTGGGCAACTTCATGCTATACGATAAAATGTTGAAAACCAAGGACGACCTGTAAATGTTGGTACGGTTGTCGATATCGTTGCGGCAAAATTTCGCCCTTACGCTCGGGGTGGCGGTAGCCCTGTGCCTTGCATCTTGCAAAAAAGACCTTTGGAAGCCCTCCATGATTCAGCCGGGCTATAGTGGAACCAATTTTTCGCTTTATGCCGTTGCACAGCTCGGCAACTCCATGCTGCTCGCTTGTGGGGGCTATATCTGGACCAATACCGTAGTCCTCAAATCGACCAATGGGGGTCTCACTTGGGACACCGTTGCCGTGCCCTATGTGGGTAAGGCCATGTTCGGCTTATCGGTCACCAACAGCAACAGCATCTATATGTGTGGGGTGGATGGTGCGGTTATCTACTCGGCAGATGCCGGGAAGACCTGGAAATTGGGACGGATTGGCGACTGGGGCCACTATGTATCGGGCACATTCGTGGCTGCCGATACGGGCTTGTTCGTCAGTACGGTGCTGCAGCGCGAGTGCACCATTACTATGGTAGACTCCAACTTCAAGACCCTTAAACAGCAAACGTTCCAATTCGGCCTGAACGGGTTGAAGATGGCAGGTACCGGGGTGGGCTATGTATATGGATACGGC
>CAIVHI010000518.1 GCA_903905685.1 uncultured Bacteroidota bacterium
AGAGTCAGCTGCTCTACCAACTGAGCTACGAAACCTTTTCCCGATTTGGGGCTGCAAAGATAAACAATTTGATAAATACCGGCTCACAATTTTTTGGATCTTACCGCCCCCCTTTGCTAAATAAACCTTAAAGCGCAAATGCCTTTTGGGATGTTGCAATTCGGGTATGGTTTTTGCAGATTCGAATGTGATATTGGATTATTAAACGACAATACCTTTTGATTGTCAAAACTGTCAAAGTAACCGATTATGAAAAATCTTGGTTTTTTGTTGGCTTCAACCTTCCTCACAGCCGGATGGTCGGCACGGGCGCAGGATATCAATGAAGCGTTCAACATCTCAAACACCCACGTATTGGGCACCGCCCGTTCCATCGGATTCGGAAACGTGCTGGGCTCCGTGGGTGGAGATTTCAGCGCCATCAGCGAAAATCCTGCCGGCCTCGGCGTGTACCGCAGTTCCGAAATATCCATCACCCCGTCTATGAAAACCGATGCCTCCAGCAGCGTTTATCAGGGCAATACAGTCACGGCAAGCAATACTTTGATGAATATGAACCACTTCGGTGTGGTGTTCACCAATGCGCCCAAGGGCAAACGCTACGAGCGCAGGGCTTGGAAGACCGTCTCTTTCGCATTCGGCATGAACAAAACAGCCGACTTCAACCGCGACTATGTTTACTCCGGCAAGAACACCACCAGCTCCATGACGCAGACCTTCGCGTCGGACGCCAACCTGAATCCGGGCAATGACTCCACACCCGGAACACTGGCATTTTTGGGCTATCAGTCATACCTCGTCAACGATACCAACGGCCGCTTCTACACGGCTGTACCCTTTGCCGGCGGCATCAACCAGCAAAAGGCGGTGCAGCAACGCGGCGGCATCAACGAGTATGTAATTGCATTGGCCGGCAACTATAAGGAGAAGATTTTATTGGGGGTCACCATCGGGCTTCCGGTTGTGAATTACCAAGTCAACTCCACTTATACCGAATCTGTAAGTGCCGGGAATGCCAACAACCCTTACAATTTTTCAAGTTTCACTTATGGCAACTCGCTCAATGTGACCGGTAGCGGCATCAACCTCAAGCTGGGAGCCATTTGGAAATTCGGCGACTTCTTTAGGCTCGGTGCGTCCTTCCATTCGCCTACCTATTATAACTTGAGTGAGGATTTCACGCCCTACCTCACTTCTTTCGTGGGCGGAAACGCTTATAGCGTTACCAATGCCCAATACCCCATAGGAAGCCATTTCGACTACTCGTTGGTTTCGCCATGGAAATCCATATTGAGCGGCACCTTCATCATCAAGTCGCTGGGCTTCGTAACTGCCGATTATGAATATGAGGACTTCAGCACCATGCGCTACGCCTTCCCATCGGGTGTGGATGCGTTGAGCGGATCGTCTTTTCAGGCTGAGGAGACCGACATGAATCAAAAAATCAGTTCTACCTACAAGGCCGTTTCCAATTTCCGGGTTGGTGGGGAAATCAAACTGGGCAAATCCTTTATGGTGAGGGCCGGAGCCGGCTACTACGGCAACCCGTATCAAAGCTCGCAGCCCTCGGTGCAGCGTGTAGACATGAGCGCAGGTTTGGGCTTCCACTTCCACCACTTTTTCACCGATTTGGGTGTGATGCACAGCACCTACAAAGTGACCACCCAACCCTATACCATAGATTACACCGGATTGGCTCCAGGAACGCCGGTGGCACCAAGCCCACAGGCTACCGTAAGTTATGCTTTGAACAACATGGCTTGGACGATAGGGTTCAAATTCTAGGGGGGCGACTAAAAAGCCCTAACTTTGTGGGAGCTACAAAACCGGGTTACCGCCGGGTGAACAACTTGGAGGAAAGTCCGGACAGTGCAGGGCGGCGCACTACCTAACGGGTAGGGTTGGGTGTTGAGCCCGATACAGACAGTGCCACAGAGAATTACCGTCGCTGCCGCGAGGTAGCGGTAAGGGTGAAAATGCGGTGTAAGAGACCGCGGTGCTTATCGGTAACGATAGACAGGGGTAAACCTTGCGTGCTGAAATGCCAAATAGGCAGGCGATTGAGGGCGGCCCGTCCGATGCCTGCGGGTTGGCAGCTAGAGGCAACGTGCGAACGTTGTTCGAGATAAATGGTAACCATTTCCCGAAAGGGAAATACAGAATCCGGCTTACAGGTTTTGTAGCTTTTTTTACGCATAATGATTTGTTAATTAAAAAATTCTCCTGAAAAAAGATTAACTTTGCCTTAGTCGTGGTGAATTAATTGGCTGAAAATCGCGTTTTATTATGAAAGTGCTTCGTATTCTTTTACTTATCGTTGTCGTGTTCGTCTTACCGTTAGCCGTACACGCTCAGGCAACATTCGGTTCGTCGACAGACGTACCCGATCTTCCCATTGATGGGGGAATCTCCTTGCTGGTTGCTGCCGGCGTAGGCTATGGTGCCGGGAAATTGTTGAAAAAGAAGAAGACTGTAGGCTTGGACTAATATCCACCCTACCCCCCCACAGTTGCTATTGTCATCAGATTGCAGCGCATCGGTTTCGGTGCGCTTTATTTATTTGGGGTAGGATTAAAGGTGAAGCACCAGGATATCGTCATATAGAAGGGGTTGCGTCAATGAGTCGAACCGGTAGGCAAGCAGACGTAGCTTTTTGCGGGTGCGGGTGCGGGTGCGTGGAAAACAATAGGTGCCGGCCACAGGTGCCGGTCACGATGTCGACTCCCGAAAAACATGGACCGATTGGGTAGTCGCCCCCCCCCGTGAAGGAGTGCAAAATGGCAATAGGGAAAGTTGAGGCATGCCCATAAGATGGCCTACCAGTTCATAGTAGTCTTTTATGTTGAATAGCCCGTTTGCAGTTCCAATTCCCTTCTTCTTGCCAACAACTACCTTCGCGGCGGGTGCGGTCACTATGGCAGGCTCTTACTTAAGTGCGGCGATGATTTTTTCCGCCTGCACGATTTCCCGAACATCGCTATAAGGGCATTGGATGTCGATGCCGGAGATGGGAGCAAATGCACCCTAAAGGGTATACTATTGCAAAAATTACATAAATTATACCCTAAAAGGCATTTCTATACCCCAAAAGGTATATTTTCAAATAATCATCTTATTTTTATACCCCAAAAGGTATAAAAATGCCACTAAGAACATTTGTAAAGGAGAAGAGAAACGCGGCAAAATTAACACAAGCTGAATTGGCCGAAAAAGCCGGTGTGGGTTTACGTTTCGTGAGGGATTTAGAACAAGGGAAAGAAAGTCTCAGAGTTGACAAGGTGAACCAAGTTTTAAAACTATTCGGATATGAGGTTGGCGCGATCCCAATAAATAGAGAATTATACAATGAGAAAGGCTGAAATAAAAATGAACGAAGTAACGGCGGGATGGCTCACACAGGATGAGGACGGCTATCATTTTCTTTATGATGAAGGCTACTTAAACGGCAAGCATCCTGAACCAATCAGCTTGACATTGCCATTAAAAGAAACAGCGTACACCGGCAACGTTCTTTTCCCCTTTTTCGATGGGTTGATACCGGAGGGTTGGCTGTTGGACATTGCCGAAAAAAACTGGAAACTCAACGGTAGAGATCGAATGGGGCTGCTGCTGGCATGTTGTAAAGACTG
>CAIVHI010000519.1 GCA_903905685.1 uncultured Bacteroidota bacterium
GATTTAAACGCCGGTATCATTGCGCTTCTCAACACGGAAGACGCCACATACGCGTTGCTCAAGGGTTTCGATTTCGGAAATTTCAAGATTATCCGTTTCGATTCGATAATTGAGCTTTGCAAGGATAGCGACAAGCTCAAACTCAATATTTGTGGCATCATTTCAGAAAGTGAGGTGATGGGAACTTATGGCGCAGGGCTCATAGAAATACTCAAGAAAAACAACCTTCATCACGTTCCCTTCTTTTTGTTGGCCGACGTGCTGAACGATAAATTGATACGCTATTGCCTTCAGGAAGGGGTTGCCGATGTGTTTACCAAGCCATTGGACCGCGAAAAACTGGAAACAAGGGTGAAATTCCAGATTGAACACTGGAAAGGGTTGAGGAACAAAAAGGGCACCGATGAAATGACCGTCTACAATACGCCGCTTCCCAAACGTATTTTCGACATATTCTTCGCGTCATTCGCAATTTTATGCCTCTCTCCAATCCTGATTGTGGTCGTCATATTGATGAAAATAGAGTCGCGGGGCCCGGTTTTCTACTATTCCTTGCGCGTGGGCACGGGTTACCGAATCTTCAGGTTCTATAAATTTCGCTCCATGTTTGTCAACGCCGACAAGCGCTTGAAGGAATTGCAACACCTGAACCAATACGGTGCCGCCGGTAAGGCAGGAGAAGAAGAAAGCGACGGCAAGCCCTTTTTGTGCGATGACTGTCGCGCAGAAGGTGTAAAATGTCGCCGACCTTTATACTCCGACCAAAATACTTGGTGCGAAAAGCAATACATGATCAACAAGAAGCTACAGGCGGGTTCGGCGTTCTTCAAACTGAAAAATGACCCACGGGTAACCAAGGTGGGCCATTTCATCCGCAACACGAGCATAGATGAATTGCCACAGCTTTGGAATGTATTGAAAGGGGACATGAGCATAGTAGGCAACAGGCCGTTGCCACTATATGAAGCCGAAAAATTGACTACCGACAAGTACGCCACCCGTTTCCTCGCACCGGCAGGGATTACAGGATTGTGGCAGGTTGAGAAGCGTGGCAAAGGCGAAATGAGTGAGGAAGAAAGGCTGCTACTTGATAACAAGTATGCGCTGAACCATAGCTTTTGGTACGATATCAAGCTAATACTGAAAACGATACCTGCATTGTTGCAAAAAGAAAACGTATAAAGATGCGCCCTTTTTCGGTACCCAAATTTGTGTTCGACGTGATGGATTTCCACCACAGTTCAAAAGAGGCACGTACCGTTTATATACATCAGCACTACCTATACAAAAAAATTGGTGATCCAGAGGTCACTATCATGATTCCGGCTTTCAACGAGGAGGCTAGTATTTTGTTCACCCTGCAATCGCTGTGCAACACCAAGACAAAACGCATTATCGAGATTATTGTCGTAAACAACAATTCAACCGACAATACCGAGGCGTTGGTAAAGGCATGTGGTGTGAGATATATCAATGAAACCGTTCAAGGCATTACGGCTGCGCGAAATGCAGGACTGGGTGCAGCACGGGGTAAATATATTTTGAATGCCGATGCCGATGTGCTGTACCCGCCTGAATGGATAGACGAGATGGTAAAACCCTTGGAACAAAACAAGGATGTTTGCGTTACTTACGGTAGGTTCTCATTCTTGCCGTCCAACAACAGCGGTCGATTATCTTATTTCATTTATGAAAATATCGCGGACTTCTCCCGTTTCCTTAACCGGAAATTCAAGGATGAAGCCGTAAACGTATACGGGTTCGACTTCGCCTTTAGGCGTGAACAGGCCTTGGCGGTAGACTGGTTCAACCATCCCAAAGATGCCCACGAAGATGGATGGATGGCCTTGAAACTCCGCGATAAGAGTTTCGGTAAACTGTATCGAGTGAAAACGCCCGAATCCATGGTTTGGACTTCCGACAGGCGGCTTCAAAGCGATGGAGGATTGTGGAACGGGTTCAAAAAGCGTATAGTGCGCGTTTTAACCAATTCACAAGAGCAACATCCGGGATTAAGGGTATGATGATGGCCTATTTTCGCTTGGCTTTTTCCCAAATCACTGTTTGTTTTTTCAACATGTAGCGGCGGATACCCGCTATTACTGCATAGTTCATCATACAGAAATAGTAGGGCACAAACAGTGCCTTCACACGCAATTTGCTCTGCTCCAGCAAAAAGCCCACTGCGGCACAAAAGTAAAAGGCCACTTGGCATGCAAATATGACCTTGTAAATTGAACTGCCACCGTGGAGCACGATTACCGCATTGGCTATGAATGCAAGTATCA
>CAIVHI010000520.1 GCA_903905685.1 uncultured Bacteroidota bacterium
ACCGGGTGAGCGATGGGCGGGCGGGGAATTGGGTGGTGTGGTGTGGTGTGGTGTGGTGTGGTGTGGTGTGGTGTGGTGTGGTGTGGTGTGGTGTGGTGTGGTGTGGTGTGGTGTGGTGTGGTGTGGTGTGGTGTGGTGTGGTGTGGTAGGTTTGCCACTCCATTCCACAGCCCAAAAACAGGGTACATCAACCAGCCAGTTTGGGCATGCCATGCTGCAGCTATGTCTTTGTGGGGTGTTTTTGTCCAATATTTTTTGCTGTTCATGTCCAGCCGGCCAGACGCGAACAGCAATCACCAAGTCTCATTTTTGTTGTCCTGTAAAATTAAGCTACTATGCCATAGTTTGACCAATCAATATCCAATGGCGTTCCGGCGGGTTCAAAAACGTAAAATGGACAACGTTTATTAGGTACCGGCCGCCCCTCGGTACAATCGCCCTCAACGAAGAGCGACCTTCCGTTCGATATTGCCCCGACACGCCAAAAACACCCCGGTGAGGATGGTGGCGAAGGCCAAGAGTACCGATAGATTCATGCTTTCGCCAAGCATGACGCATCCCAACACTACCGCCACGAGTGGATTGACGTAGGCATAAAGCGTTGCCACGCCCACTGGTAGGTACTTCAAGGCGAACATATAGGCAGGGTAGGCCAGTATGGAACAAAAGATACCCAAGTAGGCTATAGACATCAAGCCTGAAGGATTCCATAGGTCGAAATGACTGTAGTCGTCGGTTACGGGACTGATGGCGAGCATGAAAAGTCCGCCGAAGAGCAGTTGCAGTCCGCAATTGAAGAGCTGGTTGCGGGAGCCGGCGTTGCGCTTGTTGGCAAGGGTACCGGCTGCCCAACCTAGGGTGGCGAGAAACACTGCACCCATGCCCAGCCAGTAATGCACATCTCCGAAAACCGCCATATTGTTCTTGAAAATGAGGCAGATGCCGGCGGTACCCAGCAGCATGCCGGCCACCGGTGCCGCACCCGGCTTGCGGTGGCGGTAATAGGCCAATTCCATACCCACGGCAAAAATGGGCATAAGGGAACATATGATGGCTGTAATGCCGGTTGGCACATATTGCTCGGCCCAAGTCACACCGCCCTTGCCGAGGGTGAGCATCAGGAAGCCGCACCACATTTGGATACCCAAGTTACGCATCGAAAAATCGGGTCGGCCTGCCACCGCCCATGCCACCCCGCACAGCACCAGCCCGGCAAGAGCCTGCCTGATGCCGCCAAAAAACAGTGCCGGATAGTGCATTACGCCTACCTTGATGGCCCAGTAGGACGTGCCCCAGGCTAAACAAATATAAGCCATACACAACCAGGCTTTTAGGCGGACGGGCATATTTTGGACTCTCTGGTTAAACCGGCAAGATACCGAAATTGGTCGGAAAAGGACAATCGGGAAAGGATATTGTTACATGCAATACGGTGTCACATTTCGAAAGGAATGGTATGGGTGACCTTTTTCAAATTCTATTTTCGAAGCACTCCAACACCTCCCCCACAATGAAAAAACTGCCCGTCACAAGCAAGGCGTCGTTGGCACGCATGTTTGTGCGTGCGGCAGCAAAGGCGGCCTCGGCACCGGGGTAAATGCCGCCAAACAGCCCCGCCGCCGATGCTGCACATTGCAGCTCGTCGGCGGGTAAGGCCCTAGGAATCTTCGCATTGCAAAAATAGTATTGTGCGTCCTTCGGGAACAATGCCAGGGCTTCGGCCACGTCCTTGTCTTTCACGAAACCCACAACAATATGTTTGGTTTCGGCGGGTACATCCTTCCATTGGTCGAAAACCTCGCGCAAGCCGGCCGGATTGTGGGCCACGTCGCAAACTATAGGAGGAGCATCTTGCAATACCTGCCAGCGCCCCAGGAGCCCGGTCGCGGTTTTGACATGTGCCAACGAAGCTACAGCACCGTCTATATTGACGCGGAAGCCCGATGCAGCCAAGAGCTCCACTGCCGTAAGTACCGTTTTGATGTTGTGCCGCTGATAACCGCCGGTGAGATCGGTCTTTACTTCATACACTTGTAGGTTGGCCTTGTTTACGGCTTTGTAATGTTGGTGCCGGATGTCTCCTCCCACTTTTACAAGCGTCCAAAAACTGTCGGCATAGTAGAGCTCGCTCTGCCGCTTTATGGAATGTTCAAAAAATACCCGTTCGGTTTCGGGGTGTTGTTCTCCCACCACAACCGGCACACCGTGCTTGATGATGCCTGCCTTTTCGCCCGCAATCTCTGCCAACGTATTGCCCAGCAGGTCTTTGTGGTCGTAGCTGATGTTGGTGATGATGGAGAGCTCCGGGGTAATGAGGTTGGTGCTGTCGAGACGCCCGCCCAGCCCCACTTCAATTACGGCCACGTCTACCTGTTGCTGCGCAAAATACTCGAATGCCATGGCCACCGTTATCTCGAAAAACGAGGGCTGGATGTCTTCTATGGCTTGGCGGTAGCGGTCAACAAAGTCGATGACGAACCCGCGCTCTACCGCCTCCCCGTTGATGCGGATTCGCTCCCGAAAGTCTACGAGGTGTGGGCTGGTGTACATACCGGTTTTATAGCAGGCATCGGTGAGGATGGCGGCAAGGGCATGGCTAACGCTGCCCTTGCCGTTGGTGCCCGCGATATGGATGGTTTGAAATTCCAACTGCGGATTGCCCAGCAGGGTGCAGAAAGCCGTGATGTTGTCGAGATTGGGCTTGAGGGCCGCCTTGCCCAACCGCGAAAACATGGGCAGTTTCTCGAAAATGTAATCCAAGGTCTCTTGGTAGGAAATGCTGCCCGACATGCTGTCAATGGGTTTTAAAGACGATGGTGACATCGCCAAACTGTTGGGGTTCCGAATTGGTGCTCCTGCTGAATTTGGTTTTCGAAAGTTTATCCAGCGCAATGCGCGTGAGTTGTGGCGATGGCGAACTGACGACGCGTTTCTCGGCAATAGTGCCGTCTCGGTTTACCGCCACGTGGATGACCACTTTGCCGCTCTCCCTAAACTCCGCTTCAAATCTGTCGGGCGACAGCGTTCTGCCAGACAAAGTATGCCCAATGCCGCCCGAGCCATTGCCGGGCGTACCGGTATAGGCGGCTGCACTCGGTGTGCCGTTCAAGACACCCCTGTCGCCTGGGCCGGAGGTGTTGCCCTCACTTTTGCCGCTGCTGTTTTCTACTGCGCCGTTACCTCCTTTGTCGTTCTCCCCACCATAGGTATACTTGGGCTTTTGGGCGGGCTCGGGCTTGGTTTGGGGTTGCTCTTCGGGCGTCTTTTGGGTCTCGTCCTTTTGCACCGGCACTTCGGGTGCCTGGGCATCGGTGGTTTTCAGGATGTCCTTGGGAACATCGGTTTTTTGGGGCGCTGTTTTGAATTGTACCGCCGCGCTGTATTCCGATGGATTGAATTTCTTCTCGGGTTGGTCGTTCCCGCTGCCGTTGTCCGACGTGCCGAGGTTCACCTCCAAGCCGCCGCCGTCCAAATTTACGGGTGCCGGCTGTGCCCCACCGTAGCGCAATAGCAGGAAAAGTAGCAGCAATAAGGCATGGAAGCTTATAGTGGCCGCGAGAGCCCTATAGTCTATACGTTGCTGTGCCGGTACGGTGGTATGCATGCCTTAGTTTGTTTGAAGTTGGAGTCCAACACCAATCCGGAAAAAAGTCAACTACAAAGGTTTCCCATTTATTCCGCGTTCCCAAACAAACCAGGAAATTTTAACCTTTTTGGGGACGCGATAATCACGAGAAAGGGGAGACAGCAAGAGAAAGTGGGCTTTCCGTAATGGATAGCGGGGCAATCTGGAAGAAGTCGGGAATGGCACGTCGGCTATTGTCAAAACGGCATGTCACCCCGAATGAATCAACCTCGGTGCGCCCCAACAAGCGCGCCGATAGAACTTGGGTGGGTTCAGTTATCCCGCGCCGGTATCACGATTATACCGCGCGGTTGATGATGTTGGTGAAGAAATAACCGGTCGATCCGCGGTCTACTCGTCGGACTGCTAATTTGGTAAAAATGGAAACCGAGTACCGTCGCTTGTTCAAATTGTATACCACGCTGTCCTAATCCACTATGAACGATGCATGTAGATAATTGTTCTGGGCTGAAATCGGCCGCAGTTTTACATAAAAACTTTCTGTGAAAATCTTGTAGGCCATAAACTCATGGTCATATACATTGAACTCGTCGAACATTACGATGTCGCCCTTTTTCAGGTGGGGGTACAGTTGGCTCAATACGAATATGGTGGAACTGAACAAATCGGCATCCAAATGGTACACGTTCCTTGTCTTATTCAAGCCCTCTCCATGCTCCTTCAAAAAGCCTACAAGGGTGTCTTGGAAAATACCCTTTACGAATTTGCCACGCTTGTCGGTCAATTCTGGCAGTCCGGCATTCATGTCTCCCTTGGCATATAAGCCCCAACTTTCGGGCAGTCCTTCAAATGTGTCGAATCCGTAAAATTTAGAGTCGGAGCTCTTGCAATGGTCCATCCACCAATTGAAGGAGTGCCCGCCGCACACCCCAAATTCCAAATAGGCTAACGGTTTGTTGTCGAATGTGTATTCGTTCACGATGGCCTGAAAACTTTTTTCCCGGTCCACATAGTCTCTCAATGGCCGATAAAAATCGTTGATGAGGTACTTTTCCTTCTTGTTTTTATGTATCCAAGAAGTAAGGGTGTTGAAA
>CAIVHI010000521.1 GCA_903905685.1 uncultured Bacteroidota bacterium
GCTGTATGGGGTGGTTACGGCCTTGTCTATTTTTCTTGGTGTTTTTTCTTGTACCAAGGTAAAGGTGCAAACATCCGGCGGCGTGCTTCGCTTTTCTACAGACACCTTGAAGTTTGATACGGTGTTTACCACGCAAGGCAGTTTCACAACCGGTCTGATGGTATACAACCCTCAAAATGAAGAGATTATAGTGAGCTCCATTAAATTGGGCAATGGCTCTTCGTCCTATTTCCACCTCAATGTGGATGGATTTCAGGGCAACAATATCCAAAACCTGAAAATTGCCGCCCACGACTCCATCTATGTTTTCGCAACTGTAAACATCAACCCCAACGACACCCTTACGCCCTTCATAGTCAATGACAACCTTATTGCCACCCTCAATGGGCACACATTCACGGTTCCGTTTACCGCCTACGGCCAAAATGCCCATTATATTGTGGCGGACAGCTTGGGCACCAACACGACTTGGCTCACAGATAAGCCCTATGTAGTGGTTCACTATGCAGTTGTCGGGCCAAACGCGACCCTTAATATCCCCGCCAATTGCAGGGTATACATGCATCAAGATGCGCGAATATTCGTGTATGGAAAGCTCGAAGTAGACTCTGCGGGAACAGATAGCGTAGTGTTTCAAGGCGACCGGCTAGACCGAGCCTACTTTGGGTATGTGGGCTACCCGGGAGAGTGGGGTGGGCTGTATTTCATAACGGGCAGTTATGGCAACATCAATCATGCAGTCATCAAAAATTGCGGTGGCTCTACAAGTTCCTATCTCAACTTCCAAACGCAGTCGGCCGCTATCGAGGTAGACTCAGGTGCGCAATTGCGCATCAATCAAAGTGTCGTGCGCAACTCCTTAGGCTACGGCATTCTGAACTTTCAGGGCAACCTTACCGCTACCAACAGCTTGGTCTCGCTCACTGGTGCCGAAGCATTGATTATGCTGCAAGGCGGGTATTCCAACATCACGAATTGCACCTTTGCCAACTATGGCTCCATTCTGCTGAACCACACCAACTATGGAACCGTGACCTTGGTGAACTACCTTCCGTTGGGCAACGGACAATACGTTTCGGGCAATCTGAATGCCACGCTCACCAACTGCATTGTATATGGCAGTTTGGATAGCGAGGTGTTTTGCGATTCGGCCGCAGGTGCCACGGCGTCCTTGCATTTCGACCATTGTTTGTTGAAAACCGGTAGCTATTTGGAGCCCTTCGTTTCGACGAATGCCTGCATTCGCAACCAAAATCCACTGTTCAAGGACGCCCCCAATAACGATTTCCATTTGGGTGCGGGTTCGCCGGCCATTGGCTCGGGTAGCCCTACCGCCACTCCGGGAGCCGATTTGGACAATAAGCCCTACAGCCTGGATATAGGATGCTACCAACATTAACATTCCCATCCACAATTACCCCTCCTATTATGAAGTAGGGCTGCTACATTTTGCGCCGATTAACATAAATTTGCATAGCCGTAATTGTCATGGAGTTGTCAATTCTTCTTGCTGCACATTTGGTGGGCGAGCGTGTGTTGCGCTACTTATGCTGTTTCGTAAGGCTACAAATGCCCGTTTTTTTGACTCGTTTTCCAACCGATAAAGCGTGAACAGTTCCACCATTATCCACCAGTTTGAAGCATTGTTCAATAATGCCGCAATTGGCATCATTACCGTCAACCAAAACGGAAGAATCGAATTAGTCAATCGGTTTGCTCAAGACCAGTTTGGCTACAGTGAAGCGGAATTGAGCGGTAAATTGATAGAAGTCCTCATCCCCAAACGTTTTACCCACCGCCATGACCGCCACCGCGACGGATACTTTGCACACAATGAAAACAGCCGCCCCATGGGGATGGGTATGGATTTGTATGCAGTGAAAAAAGATGGAACGGAATTCCCGGTTGAAGTGAGCCTGAGCACTTATAAGACCGATGGCATGCAATACGCCATTGCTTTCATCAACGATATCACCATCCGCAAGCGGTCTGAGGAGGCCCTGATTAGGCTCAATGCCCATTTGGAAGAAAAAGTGAAGGAACGCACAGATTCGCTGTGCAAAATTGTGGAGCAATTGGAAATGCAGATTCGTGAAGCCCAGGAAAAAGACCTGCAGTTGCGCAAATCTCTCGAAAAGGAGAAAGAGCTCAATGAGTTGAAATCCCGGTTCGTCTCCCTGGCCTCGCACGAGTTCAGAACACCGTTGAGCACCATACTGTCATCGGCTTACTTGGTCTCCAAATACGTAACTACCGACGAGCAATCTAAGCGGGACAAGCATATAGACAGGATAGTTTCATCCGTCAATATGCTCACCGACATCTTGAACGATTTCCTGTCTGTAGGCAAAATAGAGGAGGGTAAAATACAGATTCGGAACACCGAATTCCACATTACGGAGCTTTGCAACTCCCTGTTTGGCGAGTTGAACACCATTCTCAAAAAAGGACAAACCATTGCTTACAGCCATACCGGGATTACTAAGGTATTCATGGACCCCTCGTTGTTGAAACACATCATGATGAATCTTGTTTCCAACGCCATCAAGTTTTCTCCCGAGGGTTCGCCAATAGCCATCGGTACCGAGTGCGCAGATGGTCAAACCAGCATAACCATTAAGGATAGCGGCATGGGCATTCCTGCAGAAGACCGTCAACACCTGTTTGAGCGGTTCTTTAGAGGTACCAATGTGACGAACATACAGGGTACCGGCCTTGGCCTCCATATCGTTTCGCGCTATGTCGAAATGATGAACGGAATTATCATGGTGGAATCCGAATTGGATAAGGGTACCGAATTTACAATAAAGTTTATCGATAAAAATTCAGTTGGTCATGAAAACCATCCTACTCATTGAGGACAACAACGATATTCGGGAAAATATGTCCGAAATCATGGCTTTGGCAAATTACAATGTGCTCACTGCCGAGAACGGGAAAATTGGCGTTGAACTGGCAACGGAGCACAAACC
>CAIVHI010000522.1 GCA_903905685.1 uncultured Bacteroidota bacterium
CCTTGTAAGACCACGTATACATAGTCGCACCGCTGCCCGTCTTTGAGCAGCAGGGTCTTTTTAGGAACTTCCACCACCTCCAATTCGCGTTCCAGTACGGTCCTCAATTCGGGTGCGACGGGCTGAATGTCGTTCAAGTACTTGAGGAGGTTGATGAGCATAACGGTGATGGCGGGCCTTTGTGTGCCCGCCATCGCAAATATAAAGTTTACTCCAATGGAGCGTTATTGCAGATTCAAAAAGCCGAAAATAAACCTGCTGCCTCTAAGCCTATTTTTAAGACGGCAGGGTTGGGTTACAGCTCCAACAAAACCTTGACTGGGTCGGTGCCGAAAAGCAGCAACTCGGGATGCTCCAACAATTCCTTGACGCGCACCAGGAACCCTACCGATTCGCGACCATCGATAATGCGGTGGTCGTAGCTGAGGGCGAGGTACATCATGGGGCGGATTTCCACCTTGCCGTCGATGGCCATGGGGCGATCCTGAATTTTGTGCATCCCCAATATGGCCGACTGAGGTATGTTGATGATGGGGGTAGACATGAGGGAGCCGAACACACCGCCATTGGTAATGGTGAAGGTGCCGCCCTGCATCTCATCGGGCGTGAGTTTGTTGTCCCGGGCCTTTTTGGCGAGTTCGCCTACTTTTTGTTCAATTTCGGCCATACTCAGGCTTTCGGCATTGCGGATGATAGGCACCACCAAGCCCTTGGGAGCAGAGACTGCGATGGATATGTCGCAGTAGTCGTGATAAATCAGGGAGTCGCCATCGATATAGGCATTTACGGCGGGCCACTCGGTGAGGGCAACGCAGCATGCTTTGGTGAAGAACGACATGAAGCCGAGGTTCACCCCATGTTTTTCCTTAAATACATCTTTGTAAGCCTTGCGCACCTCCATGATGCGGGTCATGTCTACCTCGTTGAAGGTGGTGAGCATGGCCGTGCTGTTCTTAGCCTCCACCAACCTGCGCGATACGGTTTTACGGAGGTTGCTCATTTTCTTGGCTTCGGCAGTGCGCTTGAACGCCTCGGTGCCCGACTTTTTCCCGGGCGTTGCGAGTGCCTGCAGCACGTCGTTCTTCAAAATCCGGCCACCCGTACCGGAACCTTTGATTTCGGCAACGGGCACGTGCTTATCGGTAATGATGGCCTGCGCCACGGGCGAAGCCTTCATATTGGGTGCTGTAGACGATGCTGAGGCGACAGGCGCAGTGGGTACCGCAGTGGGAGCTGCTGCTTTGGCTGCAGGCGCAGGTTGGGCCTTGGCGGGGGCGGTGGCCTCAGGTGCCCCCGCCGGTTTTACGGCGGTCTCGTCGATACGGCATGGCACATCGCCTATTTTGAGGGTTGCGCCTATCTCGGGAGCCAGAATGTGGAGGATACCTGCACTTTCGGCATTAAGTTCGAACGTAGCCTTTTCAGATTCCAGTTCACAGAGTACTTCGTCGCGGTTCACATACTCGCCGTCTTTTTTGAGCCATTTTACGAGTGTGACTTCGGTTATAGATTCCCCTACGGTAGGAATTTTAATATCGATCATTGGAACTAAGGATTGGTTGACGGCCCAAAATTAGCGAACACCCCCATAACCGTCAAAACTATTATGAAAACCCAAAACGCTTCGCAGGAGAGCGACCCGCCATACGCTTCGCTGGAGTGCGAAAGCAGGTGGCGCGCTTGTGCGTGCGGCGGTTGAAGGGGTTAGCGCCGGTTGGCAGCGGGTGCTTAAGCTTTTTCCATAGACCTCAATATATACTTGCCCAACATGTCGAATTCCAGATTTACGCGGTGGCCGGGTTGGAGCTTATGGAAGTTGGTGTGGTTGTAGGTATAGGGAATGATGGTGACCGTAAATACATTGTCGTTGCAGGCGAAAGCGGTAAGGCTGACGCCATTGACGCAGATGGAACCTTTTTCCACGAGCAGCTTGCGGAATGAACTCGGGTAAGTGAATCGGAACAACCAACTGCCTTCCAATTCCTGCCGCTCCACACAAAGCCCTACTGCGTCTACATGCCCTTGTACAAAATGCCCATCCAGGCGGTCGCCAACGCGGAGAGCGCGTTCCAAGTTCACCCAATCGCCATTTTTCAGGTCATCCAGATTGGTTTTTTGCAGTGTTTCCGCTACGGCGGTCACCCTGTGGGTGGCGCCCTCAATACCTACTACAGTAAGGCACACCCCATTGTGTGCCAAGGATTGATCTATTTTGAGCTGATCTACGAGTGGGCTTTCCACCCACAAATCGAGGTTGGAGCCTTCGCGCACCAGTTGCACAATCCTACCGGCAGATTCGATGATACCTGTAAACATGGGTTAAAATTACAACCTTTTGGCTTTGCCGCTGTGCGATGCCATACCGGTATCGTTAATGATTTGCAGATTGATGTGCAATTGGCTGTCTATCATGCTGTAGAAAATGGTGCCGTTCACGGTGTCGGTAGTTGCTCCCAGCAGTTGCCCACTATTTGCAGTGAGGGAGTCGCCAACGGTTGTATCTATGGTGGCGGTAAAGGTGTAGGCGGTCAGATTCAGCGTTCCACTCTTGCCGCCGAGGCCGGCGACGGTCATTTTGGTATGCGACAACACTGTGAATATCAAGGTATCTGTTTGTGCTCCTACAAAGTTGCCTGCCGATGCGCCTGATTCGGAGTACATGGAATCGATGAACAGGAAGCGGCCCGAAAACTTGTCGGTTGGATAGATGCAGATGGAATTATCCGGCTTACCGGGGAATCCCCAATTGTAATTGACTGCGGCCGGGTCGTTGCAATAGGGGTTGGTGAGACGGGGGTCGGTCACGGGTTTGGAGTCATTCCATTTTACGCAACCAAAAAACATGGAGGCGAGCAAACCTAAAAGGCACAATGCCCCGTCTTTAGACCTGAGTGTTTTATGTAAACGGGATTCGGACATTCTTCGGTACTTGTATTGCATTCGAACCAGCCGATTTGCCATGGCATCATGCAGGCGTTCGGAGTAAACAAGAACCCAAATTTACCCCATTTATTTTGCAGACCAAAAAAATTTGTACGGCAACCGGAAATTGCTACCTTTGCACTCCCTAAATCAATAAAAAGGAAAATCATATGTTGATCATCGATTCAAAAGACTGCGAAAACATCGACAAGGCGCTCAAAAAATATAAGAAGAAATACGAGAAGTCCCGTATTTTGAACCAATTGCGCGACCGTCAGTCGTTTACCAAGCCGTCGATAAGGCGTCGTACGCAAATCCTGAAAGCCGTTTACAAGCAACAAATGGCTCTGGGTCAGTTCGAGGATTAATTTTAGGTTATTTATTGCGCAAACATAAATTTGTTCGCGGTTTCGTAATGTTCTAAATTTACAAATCGGAATGAGGGTATGTTGAAAACGCAACTAGGAAGTTTTATACGTTTCCTGAAGTATGAGAAGAGATATTCTCCTCGTACTGTGGTAGCATACGAAACCGACTTAACACAATTTCAAGAATTTCTTGACCATACTTTCGAAGTGGGTGACATCAAAAGTGTCACCCATTATCATGTTCGGACGTGGCTGGCCGAAGCAAATTCCGGCAACAGTGCCGCCAGAACGCTCAACAGAAAACTATCGAGCCTCAATTCCTTCTTCAAGTATCTACAGGCGCAACGAGTTGTAGCCAAGAACCCACTCAAAAAACTCCATGCCCGCCGGCTACCGGAGCGATTGCCCCTGCATTTGAAAATCAAGGAGGCCAAATACCTACTGGAGGAAGTGCCCTTTACTGACGACTTCAAGGGGGCGACTGACAGACTGATTTGCGAATTATTGTATGCCACCGGGATGCGGAGGAGCGAATTACTGCAACTCACCGAAAAAGATGTGGAATGGGGCTTGCACCAAATTAGGGTACTGGGTAAGGGCAATAAGGAACGGCTGGTGCCCGTTAGCGCAACCATGCTGGATTGCATTCGCACCTACCTGGCCGCCAAGCGCCAACTGCCTGTGCACGACGACACCTTGCTGCTGAACACAGAAACGGGCCGGCCGCTGTATGCCATGTATGTGTACCGTGTGGTTACCGGCGCGTTGTGCAATGTGACCACACTGCACAAGCGAAGCCCACACGTGCTACGGCATACGTTTGCCACGCACCTACTCAATGAAGGTGCCAACATACAGGCCATAAAAGAACTATTGGGCCATAGCAGCCTTGCCGCAACCCAGATTTATACCCACAACGACATTTCAAGACTGAAAGAAATTCACCAACTCAACCATCCATTAGGGTGATTATTTTTTAACCAAAAAACGTAAGAACCATGAATGTCAAAATCCAAACCGTGCACTTCGATGCAGACAGCAAATTGATTCAACACATCAATGCCAAGATCGAAAAACTGAATACGTTTCATGATAAAATCATCAATGCCGAGGTTTATTTGAAGTTGGACGCCTTATCGCACCAGGTTCGCGACAAGGTTGCCGAAATCAAAGTGTATGTACCCAAGCATTCCTACTTCGTGAAGCACCAAAGCAAGACTTTCGAAGAATCGTTCGATTTGGCATTCGACTCCATGGTGTCTCAAGTAAAACGCCAAAAGGAAAAATCGATGTCGCACTAATTGTTGGAACGACGAATGAAAACGCCCGCCCGGAGTTTCCGCGGCGGGCATTTTTTATGTACCATTCGGGATACCCGGCTACTTGGTAAACCGATAGCCGATGCCCCTAATGGAATGGAAATGTTTGGGGTTGCGACTGTCCAACTCAAAAAACTTTCTGAAATTGAGGATGAAATTGTCGATGGTGCGGGTGGTGGGGTATACGTTGTACCCCCATACCAGCTGTAGGATTTGTTCTCGGGAGACCACGTCACCTTCGTGCTCTATGAGCAATTTCAGGAGTGCGGCCTCCTTCTTGCTGAGCTCTTGCTCCACGCCATCTTTGTCTAAGCAGGTATGTGCTGCGAAATCGATTTTGCAGCCGGCAAACTCATAGCTGTCGGGCACCCCCTGTGGATCTTTAATGCGTTTGTTCTTGGTAATGAGCTTGTCTACGCGGAGAAGCAATTCTTCCAAATTGAACGGCTTCGTCATGTAATCGTCGCCCCCCTTTTTAAGGCCCTCCACCCGGTCGGCACCCGTATTGCGGGCAGAGAGGAAGAGGATGGGAACATCATTGTGCTGTAAACGGATGGTTTCGCAAATGGTGATGCCATCGGTTTCGGGCAGCATGATGTCTAGTATGATGAGGTCGAAATATTCGCTTTTGACCATTTTCAGTACCCCTGGGCCATTGTCTACAGTAGCCACATCGTAGCCCTCCAACTCCAAATTAAGCTTAAGGGCTTCCCTCAAGCTCTCTTCATCTTCCGCAATCAGTACGGTCGGCCGTTTTCCCTGTGCCATAATCACTCTGTTTGAGGCCATGAAATTAAGCAGAAAATAAGTGTCGGGAAAAATGTGCCGATAATTCGCAACCTAATGGCCGTGGGCGAATTTCCCGAAAAGCAAGTTTCGGGGGCTCAAAATTTTAGCTCTGGAACGAGAAAGAAGGGTATTTTGCATAGTGGTCGAAGATATTTCTAAAAATTATTTTGTTGTTTGGTAAAAAACTCTGACCTTCGCAGTCCAAAAAAAATTTAGAAATGGCACGTGTTTGTCAAGTAACAGGAAGGAAACCGGTAGTAGGACATAAAGTATCTTTTTCGAACAAGAAGAGTTTGCGTCGCTTTTGCCCCAACCTGCAAACCAAACGTTTTTTCCTGGCTGAAGAAGACCGTTGGATTACCATCAAGCTTACCGCCGATGCCATGCGCACTATCAACAAGAACGGGCTAATGGCAACCGTAAAGATATTGCGTGCCAAGGGCGTAAGTCTGTAAAAACAATTTGAAAGATCCATAAAGCATAAATCAAAATGGCTAAAAAAGGAAACCGCGTACAAGTTATAATGGAATGCACCGAGCACAAGAACAGCGGGATGCCCGGCACCAGCCGTTATATTACTACCAAGAATAAAAAGAATACCACCGAAAGGCTGGAATTGAAAAAATACAATCCTATCCTGAAGAAGGTAACCGTTCACAAAGAAATCAAATAATCAATAAAAACATTTTCATATGGCAAAGGTAGCTAAAACGGCGATCAAGAAAGATCCTAAGCTTGCTGCAGAAGCAAAGAACTACACCAAGGTGATTAAGGCCGTGCGCAGTAGCCAAACTGGTGCGTATACCTTTAAGGAAACCATGATTCACAAAGACAAGGTGAAAGACTACTTGGCTTCGGTAAAATAATCACTTCGATTTTTTTTTGAAAGGCTGCCCCTCCCGGGGCGGCCTTTTTATTTTTGTACTTACCTTTATAACCAAAGCGTAAGCCCATGAAAAGTCTGTTTATTTTGATTGCCGAAGACGATGAAGACGACAGGTTTCTGCTCAGGACTGCCTTTGAAGAAAACGGATTCGACGACCAATTGCATTTTGTTGAAGATGGCGTGGAATTGTGGAGCTACCTCAAAAGCGCCGCATCTGGCAAAAGTGTTGAAAAAATTCCCCATTTTATTCTCCTGGACTTAAACATGCCCAAGAAAAACGGGCGGGAAGTGCTCAAAGAAATAAAAGAAGTTCCGGCGTTGAGAAAAATTCCGGTCGTGGTTTTCAGTACCACCAACAATGAATCGGAAATGAAACGGTGCTTCGATTTGGGAGCAAGCGACTATATCTCAAAGCCCAATAGCTACGAAGGCC
>CAIVHI010000523.1 GCA_903905685.1 uncultured Bacteroidota bacterium
GTACCACCATTGCACCAACGCATCTTGCACGCCTGCATAAAAGGAGTAAGACTTCATCCAACTGAAAGGCAACTCAAACGAGTTCACGATGTGGAGCATGGCCACCGTAACGAAAGTGGCGATGTAGAACCATATGGCTACATACAAGTGGCGTTCGCGACGTTTCAGGATGGTGCCGAACATGTTGATACCGAATACCACCCAGATGAGGGCAATCAGGATATCGATAGGCCATTCCAACTCGGCATATTCCTTGCCCGATGTATAGCCGGCCAACAGGGTTACCGCCGCCAGGACGATGATGGACTGCCAACCCCAAAAGTGCAGTTTGCTGAGGAAATCGCTGAACATGCGGGCTTTGCAAAGCCTTTGCAGGGAGTAGTAGACGCCCATGAAAATACCGTTGCCCACAAATGCGAAAATCACCGCATTGGTGTGCACCGGCCTTACCCTGCCAAAAGTGGTGGCAGCCATGTTCATATTGAGGGCCGGGAATACCAACTGGAATGCAGCCAGTATCCCGGCGAGCATTCCAACTATTCCCCAAAGCAAAGTGGCGTAGGCAAACCACTTGACAATCTTATTGTCGTAGTAGAACTTTTCCGTTTCGCCGGCGAATGCCTCTTGGCCGAACTGCGAGGTGCTGATCATAAATCGTGTGTTTATGTGATTTGTTTTAGTTTCTAACAGGAATTTCGTCGTCTAACAGGATGCGCATGGCTGCCCCTTTCTGGTCTTCGAACTGGTGGTTCCTGACGCTCCAAATAAAGCCGCCAAGGAAAAGCCCGGCGACGCAGACGCTGGCAATGACTAAAAGGAAGAGTGCACTCATAATTTAACTTTATGGCGCAAAGTTCTTTCGGCGGCGGTGCCCCTACCATGACTGCGCTCAAAGCAAACAATGACATCGGTCAGCTTTTCGGAACGGGCATGCCGAAAAGGCCAAGCGGCCGCATAACGGCATTTGGGCAGGAAAAAAAGCGGACGTGCCCATGGAGCGGGTAAGGCATTCCAAACGTGCCGTATAACAATCACATCGGAGTAACCGTTTCGCCACCCATGCGCGAGCATTGTTAATATTGCTAAAAAACAAATTATACGATAATTTGCGGCACTCATTTTTAAATTACCTTTGGCAACAACAATTCCCGGGCTTAGGACACCAATGAAAAAAAACATCGCATTAGTTGCCGGAGGTTATTCAGGCGAATACGTCATTTCGATTCAGACCGCTGCAACCATTGAAAAGAACCTCGACGAGACCCTTTACAATATCTACAAGATCATCATTACCAAGCAGGAATGGTATCATGAAACGCCCCATGGAAAGGTGATGGTGGACAAAAACGATTTTTCGCTCAAAATAGCGGGCGAAAAAATCAGGTTTGATGCGGCATTCATCGCCATTCACGGCACTCCCGGCGAAGACGGGCGCATACAGGGTTACTTGGACATGCTGAACATCAAGTATACCACCTGCAACGCTATCGTATCGGCACTCACCTTCAATAAAAGCTATTGCAACAAGGTGGTAAAGGCATTCAATGTGGTCAATATCGCCAACTCGGTACACCTCATCAAGGGCGA